>NZ_JBNUPN010000026.1:0-26172 GCF_050409405.1 Facklamia sp. P13069
AGTTTTATCCCGCAAATTTTTAAAATTTCAGGACATTTTCATTTACGGTTGACATGAATACTCTTTATTTTATCTTTTGCCGTTGATAATCTAGAGCTATCTCTTCTATTAATTGGTCCAAATCGACAATCGGTCTTGCCCCTGCTTGTATTAAGTGATTGCATCCATAAGATTGCGGGTCATCGATGGGTCCAGGTAAAGCATAAATTTGACTATTATATTCCAAGGCATAATTAGCAGTAATTAATGAGCCCGATTTCTTGGCTGCTTGAATGACAATCACTACGGGGCATAGTCCAGCCACCAAACGATTTCTTGCAATAAATTGATACTTTCGAATAGCTTGATGGGGTAGGTACTCACTTAATAACAAATGACTGCTTGCTATTTGTTCTTGGAGCTGATGATGTTCTTTGGGATAATAATGCTCAAAGCCATTGGCAACAATAGCGATGGTTCTCCCTTCTTTTTCACTCATACAAGCCTTATGCGAAATAAAATCCGCTCCTTTAGCCAAACCTGAAACAATCACAAAGCTCGCTTTAGTTAGTGCCTTGCTAATTTTTTGTGCGCTTTTTTTTCCATAAGCCGATAGTTTTCTAGATCCAACAATCGCAACTAAAGGTCGATTTAAAAGGTTAAGATCTCCTCTATAAAAAAACAAAATAGGTGGTTGGGGAAGCTGAAGCCAGCGATAGGGATAGGATTTTTCACCAAAGAGAATCGCTTGCTTTTCTATATTAGTTAGAATCTCTTGACAACTTTCCCAATCCTTGAAGAGTGCCTCTTCCTTAAATGACCACATGTTATTAATAAGTAAATAATGAACACTTGCTTGACGAGAGAGATTTTGTCTAACTTTAAAATAATGCCACAAATGACGGTATTTAACGCCTTTCATCTGTAAATAGATTAACTCTCTTTTTATCATGGCCTACACTCCTTAAGCTTTTACCCTTAAGATACAAAGTATTTAGGCCATAAGTGCTCTGCGATCCTCATTAAAAGCTTTAAGACATACAAAAGAGCAAATATTTTTCAATACTTGCTCTTTAAAATTTTGGCCAACTTACGAACCATAGAATTTATTAATTTTTTGAACAGGACTAAAGGATTGTCTATGAATAGCCGTGTAGCCGTATTGTTCTAACGCAACCAGATGTTTCTTAGTTGGATAGCCCATGTGCTGGTCAAAACCATATTCTGGATACCATCTTGCATAATCCACCATCAGCTGGTCACGATGGACCTTGGCAATAATAGAAGCAGCAGCTATGGAAAGTGAGCGTTGATCACCTTTCACCACTGCTTTTTGTTGAATCTGTAAATCTAATTTCATGGCGTCTACGACAACAAAATCCACTGCTTTGTTGAGCTTTAGAACAGCTTCTTTCATGGCCATACGACTGGCCTCATAAATATTAATGCGATCAATCGCTTGAGGAGATACGCTTGTGATGGCATAAGCTTTAGCTTGTTGTTTTATCATTTCAGCTAAGTCTGAACGCTTTTGATGCGTTAAGGTTTTCGAATCATTGACGTCCACCCAATCACTGGTATCTTGAGGTAAAATAACTGCCGCTGCTACTACTGGACCAGCTATCGGACCTCTCCCCACTTCATCAACTCCTGCAAGCACAAAAGACTGGTTAGCATCCAATAATTGGCGATCAAAGTCTAGGCGTTTTTGATAAGCTTGATAACGTTGGTTATAAGCAATTAACACTCGTTTATGACGTCTTACTAGCTCTTGAACTCCTTTTCTAGGATCTTCTTTTAATTGATTGAGGTAAACATCTTCAAGGTCTTCAATTGTTTTTAGCTGCGCTTTGATTTCTTTAATGGTTTGTTTCAATGTTAACCCTCTCAATCGGACGATCGAGTGTAATCGAACCCAATTTATGTTGACGAAAATCAAATATTAATCGCTCAGCTGCTTGGGTATAGTCTTGATCCAGTTTTAATGTCTGTGTCAAACTAGTTAAAATTTCAGCCGCAGCCATCTCTTGATGATAGTCTTCTAAATGATAAAATTCTTTTAATAAACCAGGGTAAAATTGTTCTAAATGACCGATCAACACTAAAGATAGCTCCTGCATTTCGACTAATTGGTCTTTAATGGCTCCGGTTAAGGCTAAGTGATAACCCGTCAAGGGATCTTCAAACTTAGGCCATAAGATACCAGGCGTATCTAGTAATTCAAACTCTTTCCCAATTTTTAGCCACCGCTGCGCTTTAGTAACCCCTGGTTTATTGCCAGTTTGTGCTTGATTTTTTCCGACAAAGCGGTTAATGAGCGTTGACTTGCCGACATTGGGGATGCCTAAAATCATCAGACGAATCGCTCTAGGTTTTACCCCTTTAGCTTTTTGTTTGGCAAAAAAATCTACCATTAAGTCTTTGCAGGCCTTCTTAAGTTCATTCAAACCCAATTGATGCTGAGCATCAATTGCTAAAGCAATTTGACCTTGTTCTTGATAGTGTTGAATCCAATGTTTAGTTAAATTGGGGTCAGCTAAATCTGCTTTATTTAAAGCCAGAATTGAAGGTTTCTGATTAATAATTTCTGTAATCACAGGATTACGGCTGGATTCAGGTATGCGAGCATCTGCCAATTCAATTACTAAATCCACTAAATTAAGTTTTTCCTTTGCTTCCCTTTTAGCCTTTGCCATATGGCCTGGAAACCACTGAATCTGATTCAATTTATCCCTCCTTTTTAATAGACTCTTTATTCTATAGCTTGCAGTTTCCCTACTTTTCCTATTCGATCAAGAGGATAATAAATAAAGTTAGCTTCTCCTTCAATTTCATCAATATCGACATAACCAAATTGGCGACTGTCTCCCGAACCAGGTCGGTTATCACCCATCACAAAAACTTTACCTTCTGGAATAAGCGGATCACCTGTTATTTCCCATAGAGTGAAGTCTTCAGTATAATTTGTCTCCATATTAGATTTAGCCGGCTCCAAATAAGGTTCTTCAATCAACTGATCATTGATGAATAACTGATCTTCTCTTACTACAATCGAATCTCCTGGAAGGCCAATTAAACGCTTCACATAGGTTCTGCCAGAACCCATAGGATCAGGAAAGACAACAATGTCAAAACGGTCTAAATCAAATTGTTTCCACATTATCAAATGGTCTGCTTGATAAAGAGTGGGATTCATTGATTTACCTTCAACTTGAAAGGGCTGTGCAAGATAGTTACGTACAGCTAAAAAGAGAAACAAAGCAGCAAGAATCACAAAAATGATATTTACGAACTCTATTAGAATTGTTTTAAAAAATTTCCCCATCTTATTCTCCTAATAAGGCCTCGATAGCTGCTTGATATTGTGGGTCTTCTGCTTCTAAATAAGCTCGCGTTTCTTCAACCAATTTGTCACTGGTTGCTGAGTCAATAACACCGTTTACTTCTAGCTTAAAGTCCTTTTGAAAGTTCCTTACAGCTTCTTCCATTTCAGGACTAAAATAAGCCGTTTTTTCCTCTTGATAACCCAATGCTTGTAACATTAAACTAGCTGATTGAACGTATTCGGAAGCATCGCCTATTTTTAAATCTTCTTCTTGATTTAACACAATCGTATTAGCGACTTCTGGTGCTTCTACCACTTGATCAGGTTCGATTCCTTTCTCATGAATCCACCCCCCACTAGGTGTAAGCCATTTTGCTACGGTTAATTTTAATTCCCCATATGAGGATTCTGAAATCATTCTTTGAACCGTCCCTTTTCCGAAAGAAGTCACCCCGATCACAGGGGCATCCGTATTTTCTTTAATGGCAGCAGCTAATATTTCACTAGCTGAAGCCGAGCCTTCATCGATTAATAATACATAAGGCTCTGTAATTTGAAAATCACCATAGCGCTCGTCAGAAGCCACATACTCAAACGGCTCACTCAGACGATCATCTGTTTGCATAATGACTTGATCATCATCTAAGAACATATTACTAACTTGTAAAGCTGTTTCCAACATTCCTCCAGGATTATAGCGGAAATCAAAAATAAAGCGATCGACACCTTTTGACCGTAAGTCTTTAACGGCCGATACCATTTCTTCATAAGTTGATGAAGCAAATTGACTCACTTTAACGACTCCCACTTGGTCATATTCATCATCTTGTTCATAGTCGACCGTAGTAAGAGGAATTTCTTCTCGAATCATAGTTACTTCAAAGGTTGATTGACCTCTCTTGATCGTTAAAGTGATCTCAGACCCCAAGGGTCCACGAATCTTTTGCACGATTTCACTGGTGTCTAATCCCTGAAGATCCACATCATCGGCTTTTAGAATAATATCATTGGCTTTGATACCTGCTTTTGCAGCGGGAGTTCCGTCAATCGGAGCTATAACCGTAGGCAAACTATCTTTTAACATAAATTGAACCCCTATACCGGTGAAGGATCCTTCCAGAGAATCATCAAAAGGCGTTATTTCAGTAGGGTTTAAAAATTCAGAATAGGGATCATCCACCGCATCCACCATGCCTTTTAGAGCTCCTTCTAAAAGCTTTTCTTTATCTAATTCCTCAATATAATTGATTTGTAAAGAATTATAAACTTCTTGGATAATCGCTAAATCTTCTTTGGTTAATTGATCTTCTTTTTCAACTGAAGGACTGCCAAATAGCTTTCCCATAGCTGAAATCGGAAGCGCTTTATAATTCATAACCAAAGCAAAAAGCGAAAAGATTAAAAAAAGGCAAAGCCATTTATCTTGAGTCCACTGAAGAAGGTTGTTTTTTTGCTTCTTGATAAATTTGCATTTAAAAATCATTTCATCTCCCTTCTTTCTATTGTTTAATCCAATTTTAAAGCTGTTTCTAAAGCTATTTCCATCATGTCTGTAAAGGTTTGTTCACGCTCTTGAGCGGTTGTCTCTTCACCAGTTAATAGATGGTCAGAAATCGTACAAATAGCTAAAGCTCTGCGCTGATATTTTGCTGCCACGGCATAAAGTCCGGCTGCTTCCATTTCAACTGCTAGAACACCATATTGAGCTAATTTTTCTTTATCTAACTCATCATTATAAAAACGATCGCTAGAAAGTACATTCCCTACATGAACCCGGTCTCCTACTTTTGTTTGTGCCAAATGATAAGCGTGATCAAGACTTTGAAAATCAGCAAGTGCAGCATAGGAAACTTGTCCTTTAAAAATATTACTTAAAGCTGAAGAATCGGTTGTAGCTCCTTGGGCTAAGACTATGTCTCTAACTTTAACATTTTCTTGCATACCACCGGCAGATCCTACCCGAATAATTGTTTGCACATCATAGTCACGGTAAAGTTCCTCTGCATAGATCATAGCTGATGGCATCCCCATTCCAGATCCTTGAACCGATACTTTTATACCGTGGTAATCTCCTGTGTAGCCAAACATATTGCGCACTTCGTTATATTGAATAACATTTTCTAAAAATTGGTCAGCAATATATTTTGCTCTTAAGGGATCACCGGGAAACAGAACTATCGGGGCTATTTGCCCATAGTGGGCTTGAATATGTGTACTCATTAAATCTCTCCTTTAAATTGCATATTGATATTGGTGCCAGGCATCATCAAAAATACTTAATAGTCTTGAATAGTGACTATTTTTTTCTAAATAATCAGATATTTCTTGAAAATCATGACTTTGCTTGGGAAAAGCAATGTCGTTACTGACTGCATTGGCTAAGCGACTCATGGGATCATTGGCAGCTTCATCAGCATATCGCATTATAAATTCATAAAAACTAGGTCCCATCCTAGACCTCCTATTCTTTAAAGATCATTCTTTGATAAAGTTAAATACTCTGGGTTTCGTGGAATTATTTTTATTATAGCATTTGTAATCCTAATAAATAAATCAATTATTCCATAAACCGACTTTTCTTTCATCTAAACCCTAACTTAAGTATAATTGAATTAGTATAAAAGAAGGAGCCGATTAAATGTTTAATTCATCTTCGTCCAATCCGACAATGACACCATCTAGAAGTAGTCATTCATTCAAACAAGTCGAAACTTGGAATGCTATCACTCATGGAATCGCTGCTGCTTTATCTTTGCTTGGGACTTATATACTCATTAAAAAAGGATTAGCTCAAAGATCCAGCATCGATATGATTGCCTATATCGTTTATGGCTTTTCTTTGGTGGCCCTTTTTACTAATTCAACCCTCTACCATTCTTTTTCCCACAGTAAATATCGACGTGTTTTACAAAAACTGGATCATTCAGCGATCTATTTATTAATTGCCGGAACTTATACTCCCTATCTCATGATAGCTCTTAATAATCACTTGGCTTATCTCTTTCTTGCTCTCATCTGGATGTTGGCAATAGCAGGGATTGTATTTGAAGTCTTTGCTATCGACTGTTTTCCAAAGTTATCGACCTATCTTTATTTAGCATTAGGATGGCTATGCCTATTAATTATTTATCCCCTCTTTAAATCAATAGACCTTTGGGGAATAATTTATCTGGCTCTAGGTGGGATCGCCTATTCTCTTGGTACGATATTTTATTCTATGAAATCTAATCGCTGGATGCACGTTGTTTGGCACCTCTTTGTTATTTTAGGAGCAGGTTTAATGTTTTACTCAATTTTTCAATACCTATAAACTTCAATCAATAAAATCCATCTCTCATTCTAAAAAGAATAGGAGATGGATTTATTCTTATGTTCTCTCTACGGTTGCTGAAATAGCTTCAAATATAGCCGATCGAAATCCATTCGCTTCTAAACTTCTAACACCGGCAATGGTCGTACCCTTAGGACTGGTCACAGCGTCTTTTAATTGAGCAGGATGTTGATGACTTTCCAGGACCATCTGACCGGCACCAGCCACTGTTTTAGCCGCCATATCGATGGCTTGCTGACGGTTCAAGCCATAATAAACGCCGGCATCACTGATAGCTTCAATCAACTGGTAGATAAAGGCAGGACCTGATCCTGCAATAGCAGAAGCAACACCAAATAAGCTTTCTTCGATCAACTGAAGATGTCCCAAGGGTTGTAATAAGTTCTTAAATTCATTAATTACTTGGTCATTGAAATTTTCTTTCTGGTAACAATAAGAAACATAACCTTGTCCGATGGCAACAGGGGTATTAGGCATTATGCGGATAAGATGATGCCCTTGAGGAAGTAACTTTTGAATACTACTTAATGACCTACCCACTACCATCGATATCCATAATTTAGAATCAAGTAATTCAATAGAATTAAGGGAGTCCAACAAGATATTTAAGTCTTTCGGTTTGACTCCGATAAAAAAGATTTGAGCAGAAGCTAAAAGTTTTTCAAGACTATTTACTGCTTCAACACTCTCACCACAGTCCTTAGCCAAGCTTTGACTTTTATAATTGTCTTTATCATATAAGTAAAAGGCTAAATTGGAAAAGTTAGTCGAAAGAGACTTTATAATCGCTGATCCCATATTGCCACAACCAATGCAGCCAATTGCTTTAAAAGTGGTAAAATCAGTCATTTATTTTCTCACCCACCACTCAAAACGATGAGGGTATTCATTATCTGCATCTGCAGGAACTTCAACCAGCTTATCCAAACGGAACTTTTCTTGATCAATATCCGCCATATAGGTATCTGCAGGAAACTCTCCTTCGATGACGGTACGCACAATCTTATCGACGTGGTCCATCAAAGTTTTGAAAACACCTGCTCCTCCAATAACCATTAATTCTTGATCTTTTGCTAGCTCTAAGACATCTTCTACACTATGTACCAAGTTCAGCTGTGCAATATCTTGACCATAATCTTCTTGACTGGTTAATACAACCGTCTTGCGACCTGGTAAAACTCTACGGTCCATTGATTCGAAAGTCGTTCTCCCCATCAACAGAGTATGTCCCATGGTAACTTCTTTAAAAAAATTGAGGTCGTTAGGTAAATGCCATGGTAAGTCCTTTTGATAACCAATTGCGCCTTTTAAATCTTGGGCATAAACATATGTAATCATCATTTCTCCTCCTATTTACTAAACTGAGATAGCTGCTTTAATTGTTGGATGTGGATGGTAGTTTTCAATCTGAATCTGATTCAAATTCAATTGATCGATAGATTGAAAATCTGAAATGTTAAGCTGGGGAAGCGAACGTGGAGAACGCTCTAAAAGAGTCCGTGCTGCCTTTAAATGGGTTAAATACAAATGGGCATCCCCTAAAACATGAACAAATTCACCCGGCTGTAAATGAGTTTCTTTGGCGATTAAATGGGTTAATAAAGCATAAGAAGCAATATTAAAAGGAACGCCTAAGAACACATCTGCTGAGCGTTGATAAAGCTGACAGGATAAACGGCCTTTACTAACATAGAATTGAAAGAAGCAATGACAAGGTGGTAAGACCGCTTTATCAATAGCTGCAGGGTTCCATGCCGTTACGATATGCCTTCTAGAATCTGGATTATCTTTAAGAGATTCAATGACCTGCTGAATTTGATCGATGGTTTCACCATTCGCCTCCCAAGATCGCCATTGTTTGCCATAGATAGGACCTAAGTCACCATGCTTAGCCGCAAACTGATTGCTAGCTATAATATTAGCTTGAAAACTAGACATCTCCATCTGGTAGTTTTCTGCAAATTCTTTATCTTCTAGGATACGTCGACCAAAATCAGTCATGTCCACTCCTTTGTAGTCAGCTGATTGCGTATAGTTTTCAAAGGCCCATTCATCCCAAATATGATTGTTATGGATTAATAAATATTTAATATTGGTATCCCCCTTTAAAAACCACATTAATTCCGATTTAACTAGACCAAAAGGCACCCGTTTAGTAGTCAAAAGAGGAAAGTCTTTACTGAGATCAAATCGCATTTGATAACCGAAAGTTGATAGCGTACCAGTTCCTGTGCGATCGGACTTTTTGTCACCATGGTCTAGAATATGACTGATCAGTTCTTGATATTGTTTCATCCGTCTACCTCCTATTGGTCCAAATCACTTAAATAGTCATAGCGTTCATAAAGTTCTAGTAAGTTAGCTTCTAGAAACTCAATTTCAGTATGAAGATCCATTAGCTTACCAGCATCTTCTGAATGTTCTTCCATCAGTTTTTGCTTTTGCTCTATTTGGCTTTCTAACTCGACTATCCGTTCTTCAAGACCTTGCCATTCTTGTTTTTCATGATAGGTCATTCGCTTTTTTTTATTTAATTGAGACTTTTGAGCGTTTTCTTTGTTGGCTTGCTTACTTGGTTTTGCTTCATTCTCAATATGATTATCCTTAGTTTCTAAGTATTCTGAAAAGCTTCCCCAGTATAAGTCAAACTTCCCTTCTCCTTTTAAGACCAGTAATTGATCGACTGTCTTATCTAAAAAATAACGATCATGAGAAACAATAATCACTACGCCTTCAAAAGATTCTATATAGTCTTCTAAAGTATTTAAAGTCTCAATATCTAAGTCATTGGTTGGCTCATCCAATAAAAGAACATTGGGTTCTTGGATTAAGAGGGTTAATAAGTAAAGTCTTCTTTTTTCTCCACCAGAAAGTGACTGTATCAGTGAACCATGACTCTCTTTGGGAAAATTGAAACGCTCTAACATTTGCGCAGCTGAAACTCTTGAACCGTCTGGACGTTTAAACTGATCCGCTACTTGGGTTAAATAGCTTAAGATACGCATAGCTTGTGGCAAATCTTCATCTAATTGACGATAATAAGCGATATTAACTGTTTGTCCTAACCGACATATACCCTTTTTAAGTGGATGCAAGCCTGCCAAGCAATTTAAGAAAGTTGATTTCCCCACTCCGTTAGGACCCACAACTCCCAAACGATCGCCCTTAACAAATGTCTTAGTTAGACCGTTAATGATAATCTTATCAGCAATTTCGACTGTAAGGTCTTCTAATTCAATAATTTGATTACCCATCCGCTGTTGTGAAAAATTAAAATCAATAGCATCTTGAGATTGGTCTCTTAGGCCGATCGAATCCTTCAATTGGTTAAAGCGATCAATTCTAGCTTGTTGTTTGGTTGATCTGGCCTGAGCGCCTTGACGCATCCAGGCGAGTTCTTGTAAGTAGAGCCGATCTTGTTTTTGGGCTTGTTTGGCTTGCATTTCGATCAATTCAGCCTTTTTAGTTAAATAAGTCTGATAATTGCCTTCAAACTCAGTAATGCGTCCATATTGTAATTCAATAATTTTATTGACTGAGCGTTCTAAGAAGTAGCGATCATGAGTGACTAGTAATAAAGCACCTTTGTAAGAAGCTAAATATTTTTCCAACCATTGGATTGACTCTACGTCTAAATGATTGGTCGGCTCATCTAAAATTAAAAGATCCGGTTCAGCAATTAAGACTTGAGCGATCCCAATCCGTTTTTGCTGGCCCCCTGAACATTCTCCAACCCTTTTATTTAGATTATAGATTTTTAATTGGGTCAGAATAGACTTAGCCGATATCTCAACTTCCCAAGCAGATTTCAAGGTCATTTCATCTGATAATTTGGTGAATTGATCTTGTAAGAAATGATTGGTTGGGTCAGCCTCTAACTCCATGCGGCATTTTTCATAAGTTAATAACAATTGAATATCCGCTGCTTTTGAATCATAAACCGTTTCTAGGATGGTTTTATCTGGATCTAAACGAGGGTTTTGCTCCAGATAGGCAATTTCATATTGATTAGGGGCTTTAATTTGACCATTATCATAACTATCGATTCCTGCAATTACTCTTAAAAAAGAAGATTTTCCAGTTCCATTCGGTCCAATAAGCCCCACTCGATCACCTGTTCGGATTGAAAAATCGACTTGGTCGATCAATTGCTTCACACCATATGATTTTGATAGATTTTGTATACTTAGTTCTTTCATAGTCTCTACCCCTTTTTTACAATCAACTTATTATAGCATACAAGCAACTTATCTTGAAAAATATCAAAATCATTCAGCATTAGATAGACTAGTCTTTTTAGTAGGATAAGATATAATAATATTATCAAAATTTTAGGAGGTTATTATGAAAAATAGAGCTTGGAAATTACTTTTTACTTATATCCTTTTCTATCTTATCACCCCCGCTATTGCTCTTGCCTTAGGTGTGGCAGAAGAGTCGATACCATGGGTTTTACTAGTCAGTATGCTAATTATTTGCTTTGTTGCTTGGTACTTGTATGGAAAATATACAATGGATCAATGGCAGCGATTACTCCAGCAAACTAGTTGGAAGAGTCTTTTAGGTAAAACTATCCTTTGCTTCTTAATTATTGGCATTGTACGTATTATCCTACTTAGTCTAATTGAGCCTTATATAGACTTGGAGGGTATGGGGGCTAATCAACAAGCCATCCAGGATTTAATTGGGAACGTTCCTAGTTATTTTACTTTCTTTATGTTAGTTATTTTTGCTCCTTTTGTGGAAGAACTAATCTTTCGTCAAGCCATCATCGGTCCCTCAGTCCACAAAGGCAAATCGTTCAAATGGTCAATGACAATCTTATCGATTTTACTATTTACAGGAGCGCACATGGCTACTTTAGCAGATGCTGTCATCTATCTTCCGTTGACTTTAGGTCTCACTTATTTTTATTGGAAGTATCAAGCCAATGTAGCGGCATCCATGAGTTTTCATTTTATCAATAATTTGATTGCTTGGATTACGCTTACTTTTTTCACCTAGTTATAGTTTTAGCTAAGGTGCCCACTTGATAGGCTGATAGCCTTTTTCAATTAAAAAGGAATTGGTTTTCGAAAAAGGCTTGGATCCAAAAAAACCACGATAGGCTGCTAGGGGGCTCGGGTGACTGGACTTGATCACTCGATGCTTGGAACGATCTATCAACTTTTCAAGTGATTGTGCTTTTTTACCCCAGAGAATAAATATAAGAGAGTTTGGATGATGATTAAGGCATTGAATGATTTGGTTGGTGACGAATTCCCATCCGATTCCTTGGTGAGAGTTCGCTTCACCTGCTCTGACGGTTAACACGCGATTTAATAACAGCACTCCTTGTCTCGCCCAGTCTGACAGGTCTGTTTCTTTTCGGATAGGGACTTTGAGATCATCTGATAATTCTTTAAAAATATTTTTCAAAGAAGGAGGCACTGACTGGCCCTCATTCACTGAAAAAGCCAAGCCGTTGGCTTGATTAGGACCATGGTAAGGATCTTGTCCAATAATAACTACCTTAGTATCAAAATATGGACACAGCTCTAAAGCTTTAAAAACTTCTACTGCTGGTGGATATATGACAGCCTCTTCCTGGTTTAAATAATTGTTTAATTGATTCAGGACAAGCGATTGTTCTTGCTTGTCTAAACAAGCTGTCCAATCGGCTGCGATTTCTTTTAAATCAGCTAATTGATACATAAAAACACCTCTTTCTTTTATTATCATTGTAATTTAAAAGTATACAAGTAGAAAGCAGTTGATTTATCTTTTATAAACTAATGGTATAATTATAATAAGTATTTTATTAGGAGGTTCAAAATGAAGAGTAAGACAGAATTAAGAAAAGAAATTTTTGCAAAAAGAGCCCAGCTTTCAAGTGAATATCGTCGCTTTGCCGAAGAAAAAATTTATCAACAGCTTTTCCAACTGGATGAATATAAAAAAGCAAAAAAGATGATGGTTTATTATTCTACTGATGAAGAAATGAACACTCATCCCATCATTCAAAGAGCATGGAAAGACGGAAAAACAGTGGGTATTCCTCGAGTTTTCCCTGGTCGTGTCATGGAAGCCTTAGTATATAAAGAAAATTCTCCTCTAGAAAGATCCGCTTTTGGAATCTTAGAGCCAGAAAAAATCAGTCAAAGACTTGAACCAGAAGACATCGACCTTATCATTATGCCATGCGTAACTTGCAATAATCGTGGCGAGCGCCTTGGTTATGGCGGAGGCTACTATGATCGTTACTTACTTAGAGCTAAAAATGCCTATTTAGTTCTACCTTATTATGCCCAATTACAATACGATGACATTCCTACAGAAGACCATGACAAACAAGTTGACCTGGTGGTGACTGAAGAAGGCACTTACCTTATCGATTAAAATGAAATAGATTGCATATTTTAAGATTTAAAGCTATCATAAGCATAGTAAACGTAAAGGAGTAATGGAATGAATTCACAACAATTTGAACAAATTAAAAACGGCAAAGGTTTTATCGCTGCGCTTGATCAATCTGGTGGATCCACACCAAAAGCTTTAAAGGCATACGGAGTAAACGAGGACCAATATTCAAATGAAGATGAAATGTTTGATAAAGTTCATGAAATGCGTAGACGTATCATGACTGCCCCTTCTTTTAGCAACGAAAAAATCTTAGGCGCTATTTTATTTGAACAAACAATCGATCGTGAAGTTGAAGGCAAAAAAACAGCTGACTATCTTTGGGAAGAGAAAAAAGTAGTTCCTTTCCTTAAAGTGGACTTAGGACTCATGGAAGAAGCAGATGGTGTTCAACTAATGAAACCTATCACCCTTCTTGATGAATTGTTAGAAAGAGCTAATGAGCGTCATATTTTTGGAACAAAAATGCGTTCTACTATTAATTCATATTCTGAAGTCGGAATTAAAGCAGTTGTTGATCAACAATTTGAAATTGCTAAACAAATTATTGCTGCAGGACTCGTTCCAATTATCGAACCTGAAGTAAATATTCATGCAGAAGATAAAGAAAAGATCGAAGCAAAATTAGCTGAAGAGATTCTGGCTCACTTAAACAAATTGGAAGAAAATGAATTAGTGATGCTCAAAATTACTATCCCTACTAAGCCTTCTACCTATGAAGAAATTGCCAACCATCCAAATATGGTAAGAGTCGTTGCTTTATCAGGTGGATATCCTACCGAGGAAGCTAATGCCCGCTTGAAGAAAACACCTAACTGCATCGCTTCATTCTCCCGTGCTCTTTCACAAGATTTAAGAGCCAGTCAAAGTGATGAAGAGTTCAATCAAACTATTAAAGAAGCCATCGATGGTATTTACGATGCTTCAGTTAACAAAGCTTAAATATTAGGTTTATACATAAAAAGCTAACCTCAAATGAGGTCAGCTTTTTATTTGGCTATTATTTATTCTGCTTCCATGAACTGTTCTTCATTTAATGCTACTTGAACTCGCTCTTGATTACCCATGGCTAATTTCACCTTAGCTTCAGATAAGCCTTGGATAAAAGCTTTATAGTATCTAGCTTGAACGACTAACATGTCATCAACACTCTTGGACCATATCCTTATTTTATAAATCAAACGTCCTTGTGAGTCACGAAAGACTCCTAAAAATTCTGGAGCACGTAAAATCAACTGATCATCTTGTGGCACTTTTAAATAGATTTCTTGAAGCCGAGCTTCAAGCTGATCTATATTTTGTTCAGGATAAATGAACAAATCAATATCCACACGGATACTATTGAGTGAGAGATTGGACATTTGAGTAATACTGCCGTTGGGAATGAAATGATGAATTCCATTGTAATCACGGACGACCGTATTTCTTAAACCAATGGAATAAACGGTTCCACTGTAGCCATTAATATCTACCGCATCCCCAACATCAAATTGGTGTTCCAAGAGAATGAAGAAACCATTAACAACATCTGAGACTAAATCTTTAGCACCCAAACCAATGGCTAAACTGACAATTCCAGCCCCAGCTACTAAAGTACCAACTGGAACACCCATGATACTTAAGACCGTGTAGGCTAAAAAGAAATAAAAAAGATATTGAACCAAGTTAGTCAATAAACGACTAATTGTATGATTGCGTGCTTTTTTAGCAAAGCGAATACGTGAAGACCTTTTACCCAGAAAGTAACTCTCAATCATTTTAATTAAAACTTTTTTTAAAGTGTAAAGTAGAATGACTGAGAAAATGATTTTAAATAAGCTAATCAAAATATCTTGTGATAGCTGAATAATATCAATTTCCGTTCGGAATTGTGTGACGATATCTGAAATAAAGTCCATAGCCAACCTCCTAATTTATATCCTTAAAATGAAAGTCGATTGAAAACCGATATTTTCATTCTAAAGGAATGCTATGGCTTAAGCAAGTTGACCCCTATGTCTTTACGGTAATAAATTTGATCGAGTGCTTGTTTTGATAGATACTCATATATTTTGTCTTGTGCTAATTGCTTTGTGTCAGCTAAACAAGTAACCATGGCAATTCTTCCCCCGCTAGAAACAAGTGGGCGGTAAGAAGAAATTCCTGCATAGTAGATTTTCATAGTCTCATCCATAGAAGACTTTAATGAAAACTCAATCCCACGTGTAGGATTTTGTGGGTAACCTTCAGCCGCTAAGATAACTCCCATGCATGCTTTTTCTTCCCTCCACTCCACTTGGGTCTCACGACCATGCAGCAAGTCATTGATCAATTCTGCAAAATCTGTTTTCAATAAAGGCAAGACGACCTGGGTTTCTGGATCACCGAAACGTGCGTTAAACTCAATCACTTTTGGTCCTTCAGCTGTGTTCATTAGCCCTGTGTATAAAACACCATTAAAAGGAGTCCCCTCTTTATCCATAGCCACTAAAGTAGGCTCTACAATCGTTCGAAGGGTTTCTTGATATAGTTCTTCTGAGATATCTTCAACGGGGGCAAATGCTCCCATACCGCCTGTATTAGGCCCCAGATTACCATCTAATAAACGTTTATGATCTCTAGCTGGCAAAGAGTGGCAAACTTTACCTTTATAAACCATTGAAAAGATTGAAAACTCTGGTCCAAGCAAACATTCTTCAATTACGATTCTTTGCTTTGCTGGATCTTTTTCAAAAGCTAATTTAATCGCATTCTCTGCCTCTTCTTTACTTAAAGCAACGGTAACTCCTTTACCTGCAGCTGGCCCATCGACTTTAACTACAATCGGAGTCGACTGGTTATTCAAATAAGCGAGTGCAGCCTCTTGCTCAGTAAAACTAGCATACTGGGCAGTTGGAATCTTATATTTTTGCATTAATTTTTTGGCAAACAATTTAGAACCTTCGATTTGAGCAGCAGCTTTACTTGGCCCAAAAGCAATTTGACCTGCTTGGGTAAAATGGTCAACAATTCCTTCAAATAAAGGTCCTTCCGGACCTACAAAAGTCCAATCAATTTGTTCTTGTTTGGCAAAATTGATTAAGTCTTCAAAAGCATTCTCAGCGATGTCTACACAATTTATGCCATCTACTTTCATACCTGGATTGCCAGGAGCACAAAAAACCGATTCGACTAGGGGACTTTTTAACAAATGATAGGCAATCGCATGTTCGCGTCCTCCACTACCAATAACTAATAATTTCATGATTACCTCTTTCTCTTAATGACGGAAATGACGGACTTTGGTCGCTAACATAGCAATACCGTATTCATCGGCTTTGGCAATTACTTCCTTATCACCAATGGAACCACCTGGTTGTACAATTGCCTGAACACCATATTGATGGGCTAACTCAATTGTATCTGTCATTGGTATAAAGGCATCTGAAGCTAATACCATCTTAGAAAAGTCGGCACCTAATTCTTTAGCATGATCCAAAGCAATTTTAGCAGCTCCTACACGGTTAGTCTGACCTGCACCTACACCATAAGTCTGCTGACCATCAGCCACAACAATGGCATTTGATTTAACATGCTTAACCACTCTCCAGGCAAATGATAAAGCCGCTCTTTTTTCATTAGAAGTTGAAACTGTCCCCATTTGCTGCCATTGTTCAGAATCTTCTACTAAACTATCAGCTTCTTGAACTAAAAGTCCTCCACTTATCGAAGTTATTTCTTCAGCATCCATTGAAAGGTCATCCATGTCTAATTGAAGTACACGCACATTCACTTTTTGCTTGAGGATTTCTAAAGCTCCCTCTTCAAAAGAAGGCGCAATAATAACATCAAGAAACATGGAATGAAGCGTTTCAGCTAATTTAATTGTTAAGGTCCGATTCACAACCACAATGCCTCCAAAAATAGAAATTGGATCTGCTTGACGGCATCGATTAAAAGCTATCTCTATTGTTTCAGCAACCGCTATACCACAAGGATTCATGTGTTTAACTGCCACTGCACATGCTTGATCTGGAAATTCGCGGATCATTTTGATAGCGGCATCTGCATCGCGTAGATTATTATAAGATAAAGGCTTACCATTTAAAACTTTGGCATGAGTAATAGCATAAGAAGATGTGATTGGTTTTTGGTAGACAGCTGCTTTTTGATGAGCATTCTCACCATATCTTAAATCATACATCCGATCATAAGTTAAGGTAAGTGATTCAACTGGTGCAATTTGACCTTCTTCTTCCACTTCAGCAATTTGATTAGCCAAATAACTGGCAATCAAAGCATCATAAGCTGCCGTGTGAGCAAACACTTTTTGAGCCAATCGTTGACGAGTAACAGCCTTAGTCTGACCTTGACTTTCTAATTCTTCAATGACAACAGCATAGTCTCTTGGATCTACAACAACGGTGACAGATTGATAATTTTTAGCTGCAGAACGGATCATACTCGGTCCTCCAATATCAATCTGTTCAATTGCTTCTGCTAAAGTCACTTCTGCTTTTTTAATTGTTTGCTTAAATGGATAAAGATTAACAATAACAAAATCGATGTACTCAATTTCGTGATTTTTAACCGCTAGTTGATGGTCTTTATTATCTCTTAAAGCCAGTAAAGCTCCGTGAATTTTTGGATGCAAGGTCTTCACTCTGCCATCCATCATTTCAGGAAAATTAGTCACTTCCTCAACAGCCGTTGTCTTAAGTCCAGCTTCATCAAGAAAACGTTTGGTCCCTCCTGTTGAGATAATCTCAACTCCTTGAGCAATTAAGGCTTTCGCCATTGGTAGCAGACCCGTTTTATCCGAAACACTTATTAATGCACGTGACAATTTACTCCACTCCTTTAAGAAATTCTTTTACAACTTGAGGATATAATTGATGTTCTACTTGATGGATCTTTTCCTCAAGATCCACTAATTTTTCGCCTTCTTCAATCAAAACTTTCTTCTGACCTAAAATTCTGCCTGTATCGATTCCTTGGTCCACTAAATGAACAGTCACTCCTGTTTCTTTAACCCCAGCTCGGTAGGCATCAGCGATGCCGTGCCGACCAGGAAAAGCAGGAAGCAGTGAAGGATGAATATTGAGTATTCGATCAGGATAAGCTTCTAATAAAGGTGGACCAATGACACGCATGTAACCTGCTAATAGAATGTAATCAATCTGATAATCCTGCATCTGTATTAATAGAAAATTTTCATAGTCTTCTCGAGTATTAAAGTCTTTTGGACTGGCCACTAAAGTAGTTATGCCCAATTTGTTTGCTCTTTCCAATGCATAAGCTTGATGATAGTCTGAAAATAATAAGACAAATTCAATGTCAGGTCGATCCTGGCATGATTCCACTAAAGCCTGAAAATTAGAACCTGACCCTGATGCAAATACTGCAACTTTCATCCTTCCCCTCCTTACTAGTTGAAAATAACTTCTTTATCTCTTTTCTCAACCACTTGACCAATTTCATAGGCGTTTTCTCCAAGTTGGTCTAATCTTTGTTTTACTTCCACTACTTTTTCAACATCTACTGCTAGGACCATACCAATCCCCATGTTAAAAATTTCATACATTTCTAAGGATTCAATTTTTCCTAAAGCTTGCATTTGATTAAAGATTGGTAACACTGGCCAAGAGCCTAAATTAATCTCACAAGCTAAATCCTCTTGCATCATCCGTGGTAAGTTTTCGACAAACCCTCCACCTGTAATATGGGCTATTCCGTTAATTAAACCATCTTTAACCAATGGCATGACCGTTTTGACATAGATTTTTGTTGGAACTAATAAAGCTTCAGCTAAGCTTTGGTCAGCGCCTTCTAAAACTGGCTCCGATAATTGATAATCATGTTGATTGAAGAAGATGTCACGGACTAAAGAGAAACCATTGGAATGAATGCCTGATGAAGCTAAACCAATTAGAACATCTCCTGCCTTGACCTGATTACCCGTAAGCAATTCTTTTTTCTCGGCTATTCCGACAGTAAATCCTGCCACATCAAAATCTTTCTCGTCATACATACCAGGCATTTCAGCTGTTTCTCCACCCACTAAAGCAGCTCCTGCTTGAACACAACCTTCAGCAACCCCTGCTACTATTTGCTCGACTACTTGAGGATCATTTTTACCCACCGCAATGTAGTCAAGGAAAAATAAAGGTTCTGCACCCTGAGCCACCACATCATTGACGCACATGGCTACACAATCGATACCAATTGTATCGTATTTTCCTGCTTGAATAGCGACCATTAATTTGGTACCGACCCCGTCTGTTCCACTTACTAAAACCGGTTCTTGATATGAAAATTTTGAAAGATCAAACACTCCACCAAAGCCACCTAAATGAGTTAACACTTCAGGACGTATGGTTCTTTCGACATGCTTTTTCATTCTTTTAACCGCTTCATATCCAGCGTGCACGTCTACTCCTGCACGACTATAAGCATTTTCCTTCGTCAACTTATTTCCTCCTAATCATTAATCTTCAACAATGCGTTCTAATTCTGCAAGATATTCTTTTTCAAAATCATGTAGAGCTGTCGGATAATCTCCATTAAAGTATGCCATACATAATCCTTTATAAGGAGCATCTGATTGAAGGTCAATAGCCGAAACTAAACCCTCTTCACTGAGATAGGCTAATGAATCAGCATCGATAATCTTTTCAATTTCTTTTAGTGTATGGTTGGCCGCAATTAAATCGCGCGTATTCGAAATATCAATACCGTAAAAACAAGGATGTTTAAGTGCGGGTGACGCAATGCGTACATGAACTTCCTTAGCACCTGCGGCTTTTAATAAGCCAACAATTCTTTTAGACGTTGTCCCTCGAACGATGGAATCATCTACCATCACAATACGTTTTCCTTCGACAACTTTGCGGACTGCTGAAAGCTTCATCCTTACACCCCGCTCTCTTAGTTCTTGGGTTGGTTGGATAAAAGTTCGTGCAATATACTGGTTCTTAATAAGACCCATTTCATAAGGAATACCAGCTTCCTCTGCATAACCTGAGGCAGCCGAAAGTGATGAATTGGGAACACCAATTACAATATCAGCTTCGACCGGCTGTTCTTGGGCTAGTTTTTTTCCTGAATTCTTGCGAGCTGTATGTACGTTGATACCATGTATGTTCGAATCCGGTCGAGCAAAATAGATAAACTCCATCGAGCAAATAGCTTGTTGACGGCTTTCTGTATAATATTCTTTTTGGATACCTTCATTATTAATGGAAACCACTTGACCTGGTTCCACATCAAATAGATAAGAAGCACCAATTTGGTCTAAAGCGCACGACTCAGAAGCCATTACATACCCACCATTAGGCATTCTTCCTACAATCAACGGTCTAAACCCATTGGGATCACACACTCCAATTAATTCTTCTTCAGTAAGGAACAGATAAGTAAAACCTCCTACCACTTGCTTTAAAGATTCTTTTAACTTTTCAATGAAGCTTTCTTTTTGAGAGCGACGAATCAAATGCATAATTACTTCACTATCAGAAGTGGTATTAAAAATAGAGCCTTTTTTCTCAAGTTCCACTTTTAAAGTGTGAGCATTGACTAAGTTTCCGTTATGAGCCATGGCAACCGGTCCATCATTGAAATGAAAGACAAGGGGTTGGATATTATTAATATCATTAAGACCGGCAGTTGCATAACGTACATGACCTAAGGCAGCATCTCCAGGTAATTCTTCTAATTTTTGACGGCGATTAAAAACTTGATTCACTAAACCAAAGTCACGATGAGCTAGCATTTCATCGCCATTAAGGACAGCAATTCCCGCCCCTTCTTGACCACGATGTTGAAGGGCATGTAGACCATAGTAAGCATCAAATGCGGCATCTTTTTGATTCCATAAACCTATTAGACCACATTCTTCATAGGGTAAATCGAATATATCATCGGTGATTTCAGTAGAGACGACTTCTTGGCCTCGGATTACTTCCCTCTTAAAAGACATGGTATAGCTTCCTCCCATAGTTGTTGCAAGTCTGAGCGTTTGGCATCAATAAATTGGTCTTTGGCTTGAATTTGAATTCGATCTTTATCGGTTACTTGACCGATTAAAGTGAATTGGTCTTTAAATTCAGCTTCAAACGCTGCTTTTTGATCAGCTCTTACAGAAACAATAAAGCGTGAACCGTTCTCTGCGAATAAATGACTAGCTGGTAGGTCCACTTTTACTTCTAGACCTAAGTCCGTATTAAATGCTGATTCCGCTAAAGCAACAGCTAATCCACCTTCAGAAAGGTCATGCGCAGAAGCAAGATATCCTTTTTGGATAGCCGCGGCAACAGTCTCCTGGTTGGCCTTTTCAGCTGCTAAATCATAGTCAAATAAAGGACCTTCGATCTTACCTAGCATCATTTTTTGTAATTCAGATCCATTAAAGGCATCTGTCGTATGACCAATCATGTAAATAGCATCTCCAGCTGCTTTAAAGAATTGAGTAGTTACTTTTTCGATATCTTTTATTAATCCAACCATACCAATCATTGGAGAAGGATAGATTGCTTGACCATTTGTCTCATTATAAAGTGATACGTTACCAGAAATAACTGGGGTATCTAATTGACGGCAGGCTGCTGCAATACCATCAGCTGATTTATCTAATTCATAAAAGACTTCTGGCTTTTCTGGGCTTCCAAAGTTTAAACAGTCAGTAATTGCTAAAGGTTTTCCACCTGAAGCTACGATATTTCTAGCTGCTTCTGCTACAGCCATTTGGCTACCAATTTCCGGATTGAGATAGATGTAACGTGAATTATAATCAGCAGTCATAGCAATCGCTTTTTTAGTGCCACGAATTCTAACCACTGCTGCGTCTGAGCCTGGCCAGACTAAAGTAGAGGTTCGAACTTGCGAGTCGAAAGTATCGTAAGCTACTTTTTTAGAAGCGACTGTTGGCTGTTGTAAGATATCTTTTAATGTTTGGGTCGCATTATCAATTTGTGGTTGGAATTGTCCCTTATCTGCCCATTCACGAATACGCTCTGGTACTTGACCTTGATTGTTATACACCGGTCCATCTCCTAGCGAATTAACTGGTAAGTTAGCTACTTCTTTACCTTGATGCATCAAGCGGTATTGACCATCCCCAGTAACTTCACCAATCACTACAGCGTCTAGATCATATTCTTTAAAGACATTGATAATTTCTTCTTCCATACCACGCTTGACACATAAAAGCATCCGTTCTTGCGATTCAGAAAGCATCATTTCATAAGGAATCATGCCCGTTTCTCTTTGAGGAACTAGGTCAAGGTTTAAAGTTACACCTGTGCCAGCTTTTTCAGCCATTTCTGAAGACGAAGAAACTAAACCAGCCGCACCCATATCTTGAATACCCACTAAAGCTTCTTTATGGTTGTAGATAACTTCTAAACAGGCTTCCATCAGGAGTTTTTCCATAAATGGGTCTCCTACTTGAATAGCTGAGCGTTCAGATTCCACTTCATCGTCAAATTCTACTGAAGCAAAAGTTGCTCCATGAATACCATCACGCCCTGTCTTTGCTCCTACGTAAACAATAGAGTTTCCAATTCCTTGGGCTTGACCTACTTGCATATCTGCATGGTCAATTAGACCTACAGACATCGCATTTACTAAAGGGTTTCCCTTATAACAATCATCAAAAGCAATTTCACCGCCTACTGTTGGAATCCCGATTGAATTTCCATATCCAGCAATTCCGGCGACTACTTCTTCGAATAAATAGCGCATACGGTCATTATCTAACTCCCCAAATCGTAAGGAGTTCAATGATGCGATGGGACGAGCTCCCATAGAGAAGATATCTCTTAAGATACCGCCGACACCAGTTGCTGCTCCTTCATAAGGTTCAATAGCAGACGGGTGATTATGACTCTCAGCCTTAAAAACAACAGCTTGTTGGTCACCAATATCGACAATACCTGCTCCTTCACCGGGTCCTTGAAGAACTTGTGGACCATCTATTGGAAACTTCTTAAGTACTTGCTTAGAGTTTTTATAAGAACAGTGTTCAGACCACATCACAGCATAAAGGCCTGTTTCAGTAAAATTTGGTTGACGTCCTAAAATATCTTCTTTGATATGTAAGTATTCTTCATCCTTTAATCCCCAATCACGGTAAATTTTACTTGTTTCTACTTCTTGAGGAGAAAGTTCCTTTAATTTAGCCATGTTGCACCGCCTTTGTTTGATAGTGATTAATCATTGATTGAAAGACTCCAATACCATCTGTACCATTAATTATTTCTTCAACTGCCCGTTCTGGGTGTGGCATCATGGCCATCACATTGCCTTCTTTATTAGAAATCCCAGCAATATTTGCAATCGAGCCATTCGGGTTTTCTCCTGCATAACGGAAAAGAATTTGGTTGTTTTCTTCTAATAATTTAAGTTCATCTTCTGAAACGACATAATTCCCCTCACCATGAGCGATTGGAACGGTAATAATCTGTCCTTCTTCATAGGCATTTGTAAAGGCAGAACCTGCATTTACAACCTCTAGAGGCTGTTTTTTTGAAACAAATTTTAAAGAAGTGTTACGAATCAAAGCACCTGGCAGAAGTCCTGCTTCTGTTAATATTTGAAACCCATTACAGATACCAATGACTAATTTGCCTTCATTAGCAAACGCTTTAACAGCTTGCATCACGTTAGAATGAGAAGCAATCGCACCACAGCGTAAATAATCACCAAATGAGAACCCGCCAGGTACTAGGACTGCATCAAAACCTTCTAAGGAATCAGCCTTATGACTAACATATTCTACTTCTTGCCCCATGACATCTTTGATAGCATGAAAGGCATCTAAATCACAGTTAGAGCCTGGGAATTGAATGACTGCAAACTTCATCCTATTCCACCTCCGTAATTGTGTAACGATAAGATTCCATTACCGGATTAGCTAAAATTTTATCACAGATTTCCTCAACTAAAGTCTCAATTTTTTCTTGTCCTTTTTCAATTTTTAATTCAAAGTATTTTCCTTGACGAATTTCTTTAACCTGGTTAACTCCCATACGATGAACAGAACCTTTAATTGCTTCACCTTGAGGGTCTAAAATTGATTCCTTATAAGTTACGAATACCTCTACTTTATACATAAGAACAACTCCTTAAATTTTAGATTTTTATGATTTATAAGACCAATTGTCAATCTTTTTTAATGTTTTTAAAATACTCTCAGGATTTTGAGCAAGCTGAGTGATGTGTCCCATCTTACGATCTTGACGCGCTTCCCCCTTACTATATAGATGGAGGTGCCAATCGGGATGATTTGGCCATTGGTCAATCACCATCTCTTGATCTTGTCCTAAAATATTTGTCATTACAACAGGAGATAATAGTTTATTTTGTGGAAGTGTCATACCGCAAATTGAGCGAATATGTAAATCAAATTGTGAATACTGACATGCTTCAATGGTATAGTGACCTGAATTATGTGGTCGAGGTGCCAATTCATTCACTAGAATTTTATCGTCGGCTAGAAACATTTCAATACAAACAATTCCAATTAAGTTCAGTTTATGGGCAATCGTTTTTGCCAGCTTAAAGGCTTGATTGGCCACTGCTTCACAAACACGAGCGGGTACAATCGACTGATGAAGAATATGATTATAGTGAATATTTTCAGACAAAGGAAAAATACGCGTTTGACCTTGTTTATTCCTTACGACCATATGGGATAACTCCATATCGAAAGGAACAAAAGCTTCTAATATACAAGGAGCTGAGTCAATAAGCTGTTTGGCTTCTTCTATATCGTCTTCGCTCTTTAACATGATTTGTCCTTTACCATCATAACCAAAGCGTCTTGTCTTCAAGACGGCTGGGTAATCTAATTGCTCAAGACCTTGCTTAAGTTCTTCATAACTACTAACTGGATAATAATCTGCAACGGGTACACCACTAGTTCTTAAAAACTCTTTTTCTGTTAAACGATCTTGAGTAAGTCTTAAAATTGAAGAACCTTGAGGAAGATATGCTCCCTCTTCTACAATTCTATTAAGCGACTCCAAAGAAATATTCTCAAATTCAAAAGTTAATACATCGACGTGATGGGCGAATTCAGCTAGACTTTTTTGATCATCGAAAGCTGCTTGACAATGAAAGTCAGCAACTTGAGAGGCTGAACAATTTTGTCCTGGATCAAAAATACCTACGCGATATCCCATCCGCTTTGCAGATTGGGACAACATTTTGCCCAGTTGTCCGCCGCCGATAATGCCGATAGTAGAACCAGGTTTAATGTAATTATTCAAGTTCTTGCCCACTTTCTATGGACATTTGACGCATCTGTCGGTGGTATTGCTCTAATTTCTGCACTAAAGAAGCATCTTGTAGACTTAAAATTCGGATAGCTAATAGGCCCGCATTTTTTGCCCCTGCCTTACCAATAGCTGTTGTTGCTACCGGAACACCACCTGGCATTTGAACAATGGATAGTAATGAGTCCAATCCATTTAAAGTAGAGCTCTTAATAGGCACACCGATAACCGGCAAGGTAGTTTGACTTGCAACCATTCCCGGTAGATGAGCAGCTCCCCCTGCACCTGCTATAATAACTTGTAGACCTCGCTTGTGAGCATCTTTAGCATAAGCAAACATTTCATCAGGCATACGATGCGCTGACACAACTTTCTTTTCAAATTCGATTCCAAATTCAGTTAGCACTTCTGTGGCTATTTTCATTGTAGGCCAGTCTGATTTTGACCCCATAATGACTCCAACCGATACCATTTCATCGCCTCCTCAAAAGCATAGTAGCACATTAAAAGTGCTTAATAAACCTCGATTCAAACAAACAAAGGCTTAATTATCTTAATGTTCGTGTTTGAATCAGAATTAAAAACTATGCTTAAGTATTTTAATGATGTGAACCTCAAAAGTTGGAGTTTGTATTTAAACGGTTAATTGAATGGTATAGATTCGGTATTCAAGCAAAGACATACCGCTCAATTTTTGTTTTATTCTTCTATGATTATAGTGATGAATATATTGATTAATCTTATTCATCAGTTTCTTATAACTTGTCAGTGGTTCTTCATAATAGGCCTTAAATACAGTTTCTGCCCATCGGCTGTCTTGAACGCTGTCACATCAGCGTTTAATTTTTGCAGAGGATATTTTGCACTAAAGCGACGATTGAGGGGGTTGGGAGCAATTGTTTCTT
>NZ_JBNUPN010000027.1:0-24449 GCF_050409405.1 Facklamia sp. P13069
AGACTCACTGGCTCTTTTTCTAATTTATATGGCTAAGTTCATTTTACAATTCACCAAAACTTAATATTAGAAGAGTCACCTCATCTTTAAGAAGGGGTAATTGAATTTTAAACTAACTCTTGCATTACAAGGTAGCTAGCTGTATAATAATCTTAAAATACTATGTAATACAAGATAGTGAATTCGTTCTGTAAAAGGAGGGGTAATTTGTCTTCGACACAAATGTTAAAAGGAGTCATTGATGGATGCATTCTGATGATTATAAAAAATAAAGAAGTATATGGTTATGAACTGGCAGAAAAATTATCCCGTTATGGTTTTCATTCGATGAGTGAGGGTACGATCTATCCTTTATTAATGCGAATGAAAAGAGAGGGTTTAGTATCATCGACACTAAAAAAATCCACTGCAGGTCCCAAAAGGAAATATTATTCCCTGACTGAAAAAGGCGCAGATGAATTGGATCATTTTATTAAGCGCTGGGAAAACCTTCAAAGTAGCGTTAACAAGGTTTTAAATAGAGAGTCGTACACGGATAGTGATAAAGGAGATGGAACAAATGGAAAATAATACTCAACTATCGAAACAAAGTAAAGAGTTTTTAGAAAATCTAACCGTATACTTAGTTTCTAAAGGTAAGGAAACGAATGAGATTGAGGAGATAGTTAGTGAGTTAGAAGATCATCTCATACAAGCTGAAGGCCAAGGGAAGCCGATTGAGCATATTATTGGTTCGTCGCCTAAAGATTATATGAGGTCAATAGCCAATGAAATGTTAGTTGATCACCGTTCTGCTATTAAGAATATTATTGGCATTATGGTTGCATCCTATTCTTTCATTATCTTACCTAATTTGATGAGAGGCGAATTCTCTTTTTCGATTCTAGAGATTATGGGTCATTTAGTTATTGCTGGAGCATTTATTGTTGCAGTGCTTGCTGCTTTTAGAAATATTATTCCAGCTAGATTATCAGACAAAATGAAGTATTTAGTATTTGCTATTATTTCACTTGTAACTATAGCTGCCTATGTTGCTTTATATTATGTAGATAGTATGACTCAAACACCAATTATAACATTAGACTCCACCGTCAGCCTTCTCATTGGGTCTATTATGGTGTTGAACTTAATTTTATTATCAATTTGGTCCAAAACAGCGGTTTTACTCGTAACACTTTTGTTAATTACACTACCAGAATATCTTTTAAATCTATCGCCTCTTCCCTACGAGTTAAAGCAAATTTTAACTTTGATTATTATGATAGGAGGATTTGCACTGTATGCTTGGTTTGTTTTAAAAAGATAAATTATCATAACAAGTGCAACACTTAATAAACGCAGAGTTCATTAGCTATATTAATAGGTAAATAACCAAACAAAACAGATTAAAAGGAGCCATTAACTATGAGTTATAACCATCTTACAATAGAAGAGAGATCTTGTATTTATCAATTTTAAATTTAAGAAGGAGTATCATAAAAATTGCCAAAACATTAAGAAGATCTCTTAGTACAATTTCAAGAGAAATAAAAAGCAATTCTTCAAACATTAAGGTTCGTAGACGAAAAGAGAGACATAGAAAAAGCAAGTATTGTTTTGTAACACTGGCAGAAAGAAGATCCAGATATTACATAGCAATATTAGTAGAAAATAGAAAGTCGGAAAATGTCACATCGGCAATCATTAATGCGCTAAAAGATCTTGTAAAAACAATAACATTTGACAGAGGCGAAGAATGTTCAGAATTTGAGCAAACAGAAGAGGAATTAGGCTGTAAGACATATTTCTATGATCCTTAGTGTGCTTGGCAAAAGGTACAAATGAAAACAGCAATGAGCTTTTAAGAGAGTTTTATCCTAAAGGTCTAGATTTGTCAAAAGTAAGTAAAGATGGTTTACACAATAACCTAGAGTTAATGAAAAATAGACCAAGGAAAGGTATAAAATATAAACCACCTAAAGAAGAACTTTTTAGTTTCTTACTATCGGTGTTGCATTTGATTGGACAATTCGTCAAAAGAAAAAACGCCTAGTTTATAAACTGGGTGTTTTAATCATTTTAATCTATATCAATCGAAACAGGGTAATCAATATTTAAGTCAGGATCTTCTTCGTTCACTAATTTTAGCGTCATTTCTAAATCATCATCTAATTCAGGTGCCTCTTCATCTTCTTCTAAGCTTTGAATTTTTAAGATGATTTCGCCTTTAGCGCTTGCTTCAATTTCTTCTGAAAGAAAAACCATTTTTTTATCGATTAAATCATCATCGATAGTAACATCTTCTGCCATGATATTCATGGTTCTATCTGTCTTATTTTCTACTTCAAAGACGAACTCATAATAATACCCTAATTCTTCATCATCTTTTTCATTTACTTCGACATATTTAATGAAGAAGTCTTTGTCATCCGTAATAATATATTCTTCATCTCCACCTGTTAATTCTTTTAACTTGGCTTTCTTGTCTTTCAGCTCCACTTTGAGAACTTTAATTTCGATTTTCAATTCTTCAATCTTTTCTTCATCTTGAGCGGAGACAGTCACTCCCCCCAACATCATCATACTTGCCAATAGCACTATATTTTTTTCATCAATGACTCCTCCTTTTGATTTTAACAGTTTTATTTCTTGTCTATATATTAACCATAACATTGAAGGAGAAGGCATTCAATTAGATAGCTTATTGCCTTAGAGAATAATAAATAGAAAACCAAAAGGACTTAAAAACTTTTTGAATTTTTATAACAATATAGTTTTAGAATAATTAAAGATAATTAAAATTTCTAATTGGAACAATTGTAAATAAAGTTAATTTCTTTATCTTTTTCCCTAGAATTTATCTATTAGATGGAGTATGCTTAAAAAGATGTAAAAAAAGCTGGAAAAAAATTGTGAATAAAATAAGGTGATCAAATGTATAAGAAAATAGCAGCCAGCCTAGCAGTGTGTTCAATTTTACTGTTAATCATTTATATGACATTTAATGCTAACAATCAGAATGAATCGACCTTTTCAAAAATCGAATTGAGTGCTCGAAAGAACAAATCGCCTGAAGCTTATCGCAAAGAACTATTGGAATTATATGAAACGCAACCCTTAACCGGAGAGGGTGTGGTTGAAGAAAGAGAATTAAGAGATATTAGTCTCAATGAGTATAATACAAAAATAGAGACCATTTTAGCTGAAATAACTGATCAACCACTCAAAGAATCCATCCATTCTTTAGCCGAGAGAGATCGGCCGCTAGTCGAATTAAATCAAGAGGTTCGTAATCTTAAAAAGAATATGGAAAAACCTAACAAATATTCTCCAGGTTTTTTAATTAAAGTGAAAGAAATTGATCGTAAATTAGAAGCAAACAACTTAACAAGAACATACAAAGACTTGAGTCACTGTTATCAAAGTTGGGGAAAGGCAATTTATGAACATTCTATTCCAGTCCCTCGTAAAGTCTATGCTGACCCAGACCTAGGGAAGTTTATAAACATATCAGCCCAGCCAGATGAAAATACTAATACTCAAATGCACTCTGCTAAATTTGCAGTCTTAACGTTTGATGACGGGCCCAACCCAGTCACTACGCCACAAATCCTAGATATTCTTAAAGCACATGATGTGAAAGCAACCTTTTTTGTATTGGGTCAAAATGCAGAAAAGTATCCCGAAATCATTCAACGCATGCATGATGAAGGGCACTTGGTGGGCAACCATTCCTACAGTCATCGAAATTATACAATAATTAGTGATACTGATGTTCTATATGAACTGAATCACACTAACGAAATTATTGAAAGGGTGACTAATGCCCCTGTCAACTACTATCGAATGCCATATGGAGCAGGTGGCAAACGTGAAATGAATTTAACGGAAATGACTCCTGTTCTATGGAACGTTGATTCGGAAGATTGGAAGAGTCGAAATGAACAAGCCATTATCAACCGTGTAGTAGCAACCCTATTACCTAGTCCAGTAATTTTAATGCACGACATCTATCAAGAATCGGCTAACTCATTAGGAGCAGTCATTGAAAGCGTCCAAGCCAATGGGTATCAGTTTGTGCGACTGGATGAAATGATGTAATTATTCAAACCTCATTATCATAAGTATAAATGCCTAGCTAGAATTCAAGTCTAGTTGGGCATTATTTTTTCTTTTGTTTAATAGTTTTTTACAATTTTAGATTATAACTAATGAGCCATAATCTATTTATAAAAATAATATGCTATATAAACTGATTAAGTAATAACCAAGTGTTATAATTAAATCATGAAGCGTTTACACAAAAATTTAGGAGGTATTTTATGAAGAAGTTTTTCGCAAGCATTGTTGCCATGTTATCGGCAGGAATGTTACTGGCTCAACCAGTAGCTGCCTGTACAGGCGTATATGTTGGTAAGGGCCTTACAGAAGATGGGTCAGTTATTTTTGGCCGAACAGAAGACTTAGAACAAAGCCATAATAAGACTTTTGTAGTAATTGAAGCGACGGAAAATGAAGAAGGCGCAAAGTTAGTGGATGAATATACTAAGTTCGAATTTGAACTACCAGCTCAATCTTATAAGTATTTTGCTGTGCCAGATACCACCCCTGAGTGGGGCTTGTATTATGAAGCAGGTTATAATGAGTATGGTGTAGCGATGGATGCGACCACTACTACTTATACTAATGATGAAGTTTTAGCGGTTGACCCTTTAGTTGAAAATGGTCTTTCAGAAGGAATCATGACGACCGTCGTTTTAGGTCACGTTAAAACAGCGCGTGAGGGCGTGGAGTTGTTAGCATCGATTATCGATGAGAAAGGCTCTTCCGAAGGCAACGGATTGATTATTGCTGATAAAAATGAAACTTGGTATATGGAAATTTTATCCGGTCATCAATATGCTGCGATGAAGTTGCCAGATGATATGTTTGCCGTATTCCCCAACTCGTTCTTCTTAGAAACAATCGATGTGAACGATACTGAAAATGTGATTGCCTCTGCCGATTTAATTAACATTGCAGAAGAAGCGGGTACTTATGCCGAGGAAGAGGGGATGATTCGGGTTGCTGATTCTTATGCAGCTGAAATAGATCCCGGGTCTGTGTCTAGGTATTGGTCTGGAGTAAAAACCTTAGATCCAGATGCAGAAGTTTCTTTAGATGATACAGAGTTTCCATTCTTACATTCTACGGATAAAACAATCACATTAGATCAAGTCATGAGCTTACAACGAAATCGTTTAGAAGATACAGATTATATTCCAGCGGATAACATCGCATCTGCTACCGGTGGACAAGTTGTTAAAGAAACTGAAACAACAGAAGGTGAAGAAACCAAAGCAACAGAAAGCGAAGAGGCTGAGGCAACAGAGGGTGAAGAAACCAAAGCAACAGAAAGCGAAGAGGCTGAGGCAACAGAAGGTGAAGAAACCAAAGCAACAGAAACCGAAGAAACCGAAGTAGAAGAAAGCGAAGAAACTGAAGCAACAGAAGGCGAAGAAGCTGAAGCAACAGAGGGCGAAGAAACTGAAACGACTGAAAAGCAAGAACCAGAAAAGCCTGAGAATGCTTTATATCCCATTGGTAACAAAAATACAATGGAAGCTCATATCTTCCAAATTTATGAAGATATGCCTGAAAAAGTACCAGGTGTGATGTGGTTAGCGATGGGATCGCCTACCGTTTCACCTTACTTACCATACTTTGGAAATATCAATGACACACTATCTGCTTACCAAGTGGAAACCAATGAATATGATCCAGAATCATTCTATTGGGCAGTAGATAATCTACTAACCATTATGTTAGAAGATGAAGAAAACTTAAAACCAGAAATGAGAGAAAAGATCTTAGCCATTGAAAAAGCTGGTAAAGATAAATACGAAGAATTACGTCAAGAACTTATCACGATGTATGCGGAAGATCCCCAAGCTGCTGCTGAGTGGATTACTGAACAAACCATGCAATTAGCTCAAGATGCTTTTGATCAAATTAAAGATTTAGAAGCAGAGTATGTAGAGAAATAAGGCTCATTGTCCAATCGGATTGATAATATTTTTCAAGAGATCAAGCAGCATGTTTTTGTTGCTTGATCTTTTTTTCCTGACGTAAAGCGTTATGAAATGACTAAACCACTTGCTCGGAAGTGTGTGTAGTATTGATAGCCATCAGCATATCTGTTGATAAGTTTAATCTTATGGTTGATTCCTTCAATTGGTTCATTGATTTGAGGAGGGAGGAATAAGTTCTATTTTTAATAATGGTTTGATGCCCATTATATATCGAACAAATAAGGATAGAATAGGTTAGTATTGTTTGATATAGATATTGTTTCAATAATTAACAGCAAAACATTTCACTATGTTGATGTAATAATTTATGATATCAAAACTATTAATAAATAGGCTCAAGAAGCTAAGAATTATTGCTTAATCTAAGGCTTCTCTTTTGTTACTCTTAATAAGAGGATAAAACTTGATAAAGTTAAAGAGAGTGTTTCCGTGGAAATAAGAGTGTTGAATGAAGCAGATATAAAGGAAGTTATGACCATGAAAGAACTATTCAAGCGGTAAAAAAGCTTTAAAATTATATTCTGAAGATAAAACAGATAATCCCTTAAGAACAAACATTGATTTAGAAGAATTCGGAGGTCAAAATTTATCCATGCCAAGTTTAGCTGGCTCGGCGACAGGGTTTAAAATAGTTTCTGTCTATCCGAATAATATCCATGTTTAAAACAGGGGGACACGCTCAACATCAATTAGAAGCGATGTTATCAGCGCAACCAATTAAAGAAGAGTGTGCCTTTGATAGTGACCAAGAGCGTGCTAGCGTATTCGCTTAAAAAAATGATGGATTTATTCGCTAAAAAGTTTGACGTTGAAATTAAAGCTGTTGCTTCTCCAAAAGAAACAATCGGTGGGGACGACGTTATCACAATTGTTACCACATTACAAAAGCTGTTTTTGATAGTGAAAATCTTAAACCAGGAGCCCATATTAATGGCGTAGGCTCATACACGCCAGACATGCAAGAACTTCCTGAAGCAATTTTTGCTCAAGCAGGTAAGATCTATTTAGATACCAAAGATGGAGTCTTAAATGAATCAGGCGATTTAATCAATCCGCTCAAAAAAGGTATTATACAAAAAAGTCCATCACAGGTGAATTAGGTCAATTAGTTTCAGGTAAAATAGCCGGGCGTCAATCAGAAGACGAACTCACTGTCTTTAAGACGATAGGCTCTGCTGTTTTAGATATTATAGTTGGAAAAGCGATTTATGAAAAAGCTATGGAATTAAACAAGAGCCAAGTGATTGAATTATAAATCTAAGTCACTTCTATGCGAAGTGCTTTTATATAAATAAAGTTAAAATTTAAAGAGAATAAGTAGGGAAAAATGATGAGCTGTTATACTTATTAAACAAAGAAAAAGAAATTAACTTTAGGGAGGTCATCAATGAAGTTACCAACGATTAATTTTGAAGAAGTAAATTTCTTTACCATACTCTTAAGGTCCCTTTTAGCTATGTTGATTAGTGGTATGATTGGTTTTGGACGTGGATTGAAAAATCATCCAGCCGGTATGCGTACTTATATTTTAGTCTGTGTAACTTCAGCCATGGTAATGATGACCAATCAGTTTGCAGCCGAATTTTTTGAAGGGATTGATCCTACACGGATGGGGTCGCAAGTTGTGAGTGGGATTGGCTTTTTAGGTGCCGGTATGATTTTAGTTACTAATCGTGACAAAATTAAAGGGTTAACCACGGCTGCGGGCTTGTAGTCTTCGGCTTGTATTGGCTTAGCAATTGGGATCGGCTTCTACGAAGTAGCAATTGTTGTAGGCTTTATACTCCTAATCACTTTGACCTTCTTACAAAGACTTGAAAGCTCATTAAGGAAGAAAACACCTTGGGTAACGGTTTTTGTGCAAGCAAATGATGTTCAATCTTTTAATGAGGTCCTTCATTTTATTGAAGTGTCATTAGTTACCGTCACTTTTATCAAACCCTTGGTGAATAATAGTGACCAACTTGATTATTTAGTCCGTCTAGTAATTCCTAAAGAAGTTCATGCTGAAAAGTTCTTTCAAGATATCAATCAGCTTGCAGGCGTGAGTATTTATGAATCGGAAGATGAATATAATGAATAAAAAAGCTAGTCAAATGTTATCACCATTGGCTAGCTTTTTGCTTATATATTTTTATAGAATATTCCTCTTGGATGTAATCAATTAGAGGATGATGATCTTGGTAATGGGTTGATTCAAGTGTTTTAATTGGAGTAATCCCCATCAAACAGTTGGTCATAAAACCAGCTTGGAAAGTTTGTCTTTCTTGCCAGTCTATGGGGCGAATAGTCACAGGGAAATGGTCAAGCACCCATTGACGCATAATACCTGGAAGAAGACCTGCGCTTGTTGGAGCAGTGATAAGCTCTTGGTCTTTAACAAAAAAGAGATTCGTAAAGCTTCCCTCAGTGATCTGGTCTTTTTCATTTAAAAAGATGCATTCAAAAGCCCCTTTTTCTCTTATCTGCTTTAAATTAATTTTGTTCGCTAAGTACATAGTGGACTTATGTTGCAAGAGTGTGTTAGAGGAATGGCGCTGCCACTTGGCTAATTTTAATGGCTTTGCAGGCAAGAATCTCTTACCATAGGGATCCGATCGTTCTTGTAGAACAAGATTAGCTGGTGAGAGGATGATTTTTAAAGCCCCATCCACCATTTCTTTCTCGTTAATAGAGTTGACAATAACGTTTTTGGTTATAGAACTTTTGAAACCTAAAGCTTTGGCTGATTGACACAAACGGCTAAGATGTTGGTCTAAGAAGAGCGCTTGTCCATTGATGACTTTAAGGGTGGTAAAAACACCTTGTCCAAAAAGAAAGCCTTCATCTAATTTGATGTAAGCCATGGTTGGCACTCCTTCATTAGTTGATCCAACATAGAATAATCAATAGTCTGAGCGGCATCGGTCCAGGCCTGGTCGGGATTGTGATGGACTTCGACCATAATCCCCGAAATATCAGCGGCTAAAGCGGCTTTACTTAAAGGGAGGATGAGGTCGCGTCTACCACTGGCATGGCTAGGATCAATAACGACAGGTTGTTTCGTTTTGGCTTGGAGGAGAATAGCACCTGCTAAATCAAGGGTGTTGCGTGTTTCATCTTGAAAGCTACGTATGCCGCGTTCGCAGTATACAACCGAAGCTTTTCCTTCGCTCATTAAATACTGACCGGCCATTTCCCATTCTTTAAGAGTTGCTGAAAAGCCTCTTTTTAATAGGACAGGTTTACCGGCTTGACCTAACAACTTCAGCAGTTGGTAATTATACATATTTCGAGAACCTACTTGAAACATGTCCACAAGATCGATCAGCTTTTCGACATCATATTCACTTAAAACTTCTGTGACCATCGGGAGGTGAACTGAATCAGCGGCGGCTCTTAAGTACTTTACACCTTCAAAGCCTAAACCTTGAAAAGCATGAGGGCTGGTTCTTGGTTTATAAGCACCCGCTCGAATCATGTCGACTCCCGCCGCCTTCAAGGCTTGAGCTTCTTTAAAAATATGTTCTTCAGATTCAATAGAGCAGGGTCCAGCGATAACAATAGCTGGTTGTTTGCCAAAAGTGACTTGCTTTACAGATACAGAATTCATTGTCATTTATATCTTCTCTTTCTATGTGATAGGTGATGGATTATTAGGATTAAAGAGGTAATTTTTGATAAAATCCAGAGCTTGAAGGTAGCCTGCAGGGCCTTGTCCTTCAATTGTTATTAAGGCTAAATCTTGGATATATGAGACTTGTCGGTAACTTTCTCTTTGACTAATAGAACTTAGATGGACTTCTACAAAAGGAATGGCAACGGCTGCTAAAGCATCGCGAATAGCGATGGATGTATGGGTGTAGGCAGCTGGGTTTATTACTATGCCATCCACCTTTTGATAAGCATTTTGAATTTTATCGACTAAGGCTCCTTCGTGGTTGGATTGAAAGATATCAAGGTCTACAGCATATTCATTTGCCCATTTTTTTAAAGAGTTCGTTAAGTCAGAGTATGAGGTTTGACCGTATATTTCTGGTTGACGGATGCCTAATAAGTTAAGGTTGGGTCCGTTGAGGACTAATAATCGCATGTTTGATCAGCCTTTCTTGCATTTCTTGATAGCTAGTAGGGATAGAAGACTTGACGGGAATAATGAGGTCTGCACTCTCTTGGTAGAGTGTTTTTCGTTCATTCCATAAACGCTTAACTTGGTCTAGTGAAGCTGAAAGTGGTCGGCCCTTTCGAGACAGTTCTTCTAAGGGGCGCTCCAATAGAATCAATCGACCATTCTGAGTTAGAGCTTGTCGGTTCCTTGCCCTTAAAATGGCACCTCCGCCCGTGGCAATTACTTGCCCATTTCTCTTAGCCACTTGATGAATGATTTTTTCTTCTAGGTCGCGAAAAGGTTTTTCGCCCACCTTGGAAATATATTCAGAGATCGGTTGATGGATGACAGCTTCGATCAATTGATCGGTGTCTAAAAAGGGGCGGCCTAGTTGATCAGCCAGTTTTTTTCCGAGAGTGGTCTTGCCAACACCTGGCATTCCGATGAAAACTAAGTTTTCGATTCCCTGCCAATAGGATTGGCAAATTTGATGGATGAAGTCTGTCGGATAAGACTTACCGGTAAAAAGTTGACTGGCAAAAAAAGCTTGAGCAATTAACATGTCGAGTCCACCTATAGCTTGAATGCCTTGGCTTTTGGCTTGGAGGACTAAAGAAGAGCGTAAGGGATTATAGATGAGATCAACGACCGCTTCTAGTTGAGGGAATGCGGTCAAGTTTAATCTTAAATCCTGGTTATTAGGGTACATACCAACCGGTGTCGCATTGAAAATAACTTGAGCCGCCTGATTGTCAGCCTTTAATGGTGGGAAAGCTTGGCGAATGCTTAAATGGCTAACTCGGTGACAGTTATGGTTTTTAGCATAAACAGCGATCATTTTGGCAGAGCCACCGGATCCAAGAATAAGCACATTTTTGCCTGTTAAGGTCAGATGATTATTTTTTAATAAAAAGTCTAAGCCAGCGTAGTCAGTATTATAGCCTTTGAGTTTTCCCTCTTCATTCACAATTGTATTGACCGATCCGATGGCTTTAGCCAAGGGGTCTAGGTTGTCTAAATAAGGTAAGGCCGCTTCTTTATAAGGAATAGTCACATTGAGTCCGAGGTAGTTTTTCTCTAAAAGAAAGTCTTTCAACTGATTGGGTTCTAATTCAATTAAGTGATAGGGATAGTTCCCAATTCGTTGGTGAATAGATTGGGAATAACTATGACCTAATTTACGTCCGATTAAGCCACAAAGAGTGGGTTTTTTATTTTTTTGAGATGTCTGTAACATAAGAACCTACTTTCTAAAGGCGGCAATTAATTTTTTGTTGAAATAGTTGGCCATTGACCGTCCATCATCATTAGGTCTAAAAGGCAAATAGCGGTCATTGCTTCAATAACGGGAACAACCCGAGGGACGATACAAGGATCATGCCGGCCCTCAATCGTCAATTCTTGATTAACTTGTTTATCAAGGTTGACACTTGCTTGGGATTGACCGATAGAAGAAGTAGGCTTAATTGCTACTCGCATAATCAAGGGCATGCCAGTGGTCAAACCACCGATAATACCGCCGTGATGGTTGGTCAGCGTTTTAACCATCAGGTTATTATCCAAATAATAAGGATCGTTGTGCTGGCTGCCGCGTAAGTTTGCTCCAGCAAAGCCCGTTCCGAATTCTACGCCGCGAGTGGCGGGAATGCCAAACATGGCATGGGCTAATTTAGCTTCACACGAATCATAGAGGGGTTGACCGATACCAACTGGTAAGCCGTCAACGATTACTTCGATTTGCCCTCCTACAGAGTCTTTATCTTCTTTAGCGGCTAGGATAGCTTCCTTCATGGCTTGGCCTTGCAGGTCATCAATTACGGCAAATTCTTTATTAACTAATTCACTTAAGGCTTTAAAATCAGGTTGCGCAAAATCAACTAACCGGTCTTTTATACCAGCGATTGAATGAATGTGGCTATAAATTTGGATGCCGCTTGTTTCTAATAAATAGCGGGCAATACTACCAGCCATTACAATTGGAGCAGTCATGCGCCCTGAAAAGTGTCCGCCCCCACGAATGTCATGGTGTCCCTCATATTTAATGAAAGCAGGATAATCAGCATGTGAGGGGCGCGGGAGATATTCATGTTGGGCATAATCCTTGGACTGCATGTCTTGATTCCTAATTTCTAAGCAAAGGGGCGCCCCACAGGTTTTACCGTCTACAATACCTGCTTTGACTTCAAATAAATCAGTCTCGTTACGGCTAGTTGACCAAACCTTTTTACCAGGACGACGACGTTCGAGAGCTGTTTGAATGGCTGCATAAGGGAAATCTAAACCGGCAGGAAGGCCATCAATGACTACCCCAATCGCTTTAGCATGGGATTGTCCGTAAACAGTGAGACGAAAATTTTGACCGAGACTAAAGGACATGATAGATACCTCCTAATTTTTGAAAATCATCGAAGAAGTGGGGATAAGATTTAGAAACACAGTCCGCCCCTTTAATAATCACAGGTTCTTGGGCAAAACTACCGGCAATGGCAGCTGTCATTGCAATACGGTGGTCTTGAAAAGTATCCACAATTCCGCCATGAAAGCCTTGCCCTCCTTGCAAGATGAACCCATCAGCTTCAGCTTGTATGTAGACACCTAAAGCTTGCATAAGAGCTACGGTAGATTCTATTCGGTCACTTTCTTTTAAGCGGAGGCGTTGGCCGTTAACGATGCGAGTAATCCCAGCTTTTCTAGCGGCTGCTAGGGTAAGGATAGGAATGGCATCGGGCAATTGACGGGCATCGATTTCCACTATTTGATTACTTGCAGTTGAAGTCTTACTGGGATGATAGTCAGTGGATTGTCTTGCCGACTCGGGGATGGGATAGCCCAATTTATCCAAATAGGACAAAGCCTGACGGTCTGCTTGGAGACTGTCAAAAGTAAGATTTAAGACCTGGACGCCTGCTACTAAGAAGAAAAGGGCGTTGGACCAATCGCCTTCTACTTGGTAGGGCGCTGCTTGTATAGGTCCATCGAGTAAGTGATAGGCTTGAGTTTGATGAGAAAAATCAATCCTTTTACTAAATTCTTTTAAACTAGCTAAGGTCATGTCGACATAGGCAGCGGATTCCAAAGGCGAAGTTAATTTTATCTGACTTGCTTTATTTAAATGAGCGAGAGCCAAAGCTAATCCTGAAATAAATTGAGAAGAAACATTACCTGGAAGTTGGTAATTTCCTGCCTCTAACTTGCCTGAAAGCCAGACACTAGGGCCTTCTTCTTGCCAATAAATACCTAATTGGTCAAACAAGTCCCAATAAGGTTGGTTGGTTCGATTGATCAAACTCCCTTGGCGAAGGATTTCGACCTGTTGGTTCTTTTCTAACCGACTAGCTAAGATAGGAATTAGAAAGCGTAAGCTTGTTCCTGACTCGCCCACATTGAAGTGGCGCTTCATAGAATGAGCATCTGGCAGGATATGGTATGCTTTTTGATCTGAATCATGGTGAACCAGGCAACCTAGTCCTTCAATACAAGTCAATGTTGCTTCTAAATCTTTTGAAAGACGGTCTAAATAGATGGTAGAGGGACCATTGGCTAAGCTGGCTGCAAAGAGTGCTCGATGAGCGTCTGATTTAGAAGGAATTGCAGAAATACTGCCTTTTAAAGAGTGAGGCATAATTTGAATATCCATCTACAATCGACTCCCTGCTTCAATCCATTGGCCTAATTCATGAATAGGAATGGCTTGTCGGACACAATTTCCTATTTCAACAGGAATAATTAAGTGAATCGTTTGGTCTTGTTTTTTCTTGTCGTGATTAATGGCGTTCAGTAAATCTTGGTTATCACAGTAATAAGTCTGGAATAGTCCTTGTTTTTGGTATAAATCTTCAAGAAGAGGAACAAATGATTGGCGGGCCCAACCCAATTTAAAACTAGCACGAGCCATCCATAATAGGCCGATTGCGACTGCTTCACCATGGTTCACTTGGTGGTTGCTAATACTTTCAATGGCATGGGCGAAAGTATGACCTAAATTAAGGAATTGTCTTTTACCTTGATCGTGAAAATCATTAGCAACATAGGCGTGTTTTATTTCTAAAGACCGTTTAATTAGATTCAAGTAGTTGAGTTGACTTTTATCTCGTCTGATGTCCTCCAATAAAGCGGGGTCAGTAAGGATCGCATATTTTATAATTTCTGCTAACCCATTGTTAATTTGTCTGATATCTAAGGTGTCTAAATAGGCAATATCGATATGAACCCAAGCGGGATGATAGAAAGTACCCACTTGATTTTTATAGGCACCAAAATTAATGCCATTTTTACCCCCAATGGCAGAGTCAACCATAGCTAAAAGAGTCGTCGGAACTTGTATAAAGTTGATTCCTCTTAAATATGTGGCGGCTAAAAAGCCCCCTAAGTCACCAATGACGCCACCACCAAAGGCGATTAGGCAATCAGACCGAGTAAGTTTTTCTTCTACCATACGATTCATCACTTCTTGATAACAAGCTAATGACTTTGACGCTTCACCGGCAGGAACAATATGGTAAGAAAAGGATGCTAACTGACCAAGTTGATCAATTTGTTCTTGGTAAAGGGTCGCCACATTTTGATCCGTTAGTAGAAACTTTTTTCCGCTCATTTGGCTTAAGCGTTTTTTTAATTGACTAAAATGATGGTGTTCTAGATAGATTGGATAAGGAAAAACATTCAATTGGATGTCCAAAATGTACCCTCCTAAACAAAAATAGGAGCTCTGAAAAATTCAGAGCTCCGCTAAAGATGGATAATAAAACAGCGGAAGATAAAAGGCATCGCATGATTGTTCATTTCGTTTTACAGCAACTTCCCATCTGTAAATACTTTACGCACCTTTTATACTCTGTTCAAAGTTCTCCTTCATTATAGGTGAATGATAGCACTTGTCAATCATTGACAAGGATTAAATGCTATTCTTTTTAAATTACTTTTCAGGTATTTTTACTAACTACAAATTGTGATAAAATAGGACAATAACCAGTTGCATAGATATCGTTGAAAAAAATGTTAGGAGAAACCATTATGAAGTTTGTTATCATTGATAATTATGATTCCTATACTTATAATCTGTTTCAATTAATAGCCAAAGTGACGCAAGAAGTTCCGTTGGTTATTAAGAATGATCAAATGTCATATGAAGAATTTAAATTGTTAGATTTTGATGCGGTGGTTATTTCACCAGGTCCTGGAAGTCCTGAAAATCCTGAAGATTTTGGTCTTTGCCGTGAAGTAATCGAAAAAGAAGAACGTCCCATATTGGGCATCTGTTTGGGTCAGCAAGGAATTTACTATCTGAATGGAGGAGAAATTATATTGGCTCCCCAGCCTGTTCATGGGCGGCTGAGTGAAATCAGACATAATAATCAAGGGCTTTTTAAAGGACTACCGCAAGATTTTAAAGTGACCCGTTACCATTCTTTAGTCTGTAAAGAAGAGAAATTGGAGAACATTCAAGTGGATGCGAGAACGCACGATGGCTTAATTATGGGGATTTCTCATCGTAGCAAACCTCAATACGCCGTTCAGTTTCATCCAGAGTCAATTGCTTCACAAGAAGGTGAGCGTCTAATTGAGAATTTTGTAGACTTGATCCACACCTTCCAAATACAGACAAATCCTTTGCGTGTTACAAAAGTTCCTTATCAAGGCAATGCACAAGCGTTGTTTAATCAGCTTTATCAAATTAATAAACAAACGCAATGGTTAGACTCTAGTCAAGTGACAAAAGCTTTGTCTCGTTTTTCTATAATTGGACAAGCTGGTCCTCGCCATGGCCATCGTCTGACCTATGATATTACGGATAATTTGGTTATCAAGACAGATATAAAGGGAAGAGAAGAAAGAATTCATCAAGATATATTCACTTATTTAGAAAAACATCAACCTCAATGGCCAATCCATCAAGATTTACCATGTGATTTCCAATTAGGTTATATTGGTTATTTTGGTTATGAGCTCAAAAGTTTAATGGAAGGGCCTAATCAGCATCAGTCATCGTATCCTGATGTCATATTAGATTATATTGATCGAGCGGCTGTTATCGATCATCACGAAAACCAACTTTATTTACTATCCTATAAAGATGACAAAGACTGGATCAAAGATTTAGATTTTTCACAGGCTTATATTTCAGTAGGTGAAAAAGAAGAGCTTATCATGGAGGCCTTCGATCAACCAACTATTGCTTGGGCTATGGCTCGCAGTGACTATTTGAAAGCTATCCACCAATGTCAAGACTACATTCGAAAAGGAGAGTCCTATGAAATATGTTTGACCAACCGCTTGGATATCAAAGACCAGCTAGATGCCTATATATATTACCAAACCTTACGCCAAGCCAGTCCAGCCCCTTACGCAGCCTTTTTAACTTTTGATCATTTTGCTGTTGCGTGTTCTTCTATGGAAAAATTCTTAACTTTGAATCGTGATGGTAGAGTTCAAACCAAGCCCATCAAAGGAACGGCTAAAAGGGGTCAAAACCCAGCAGAAGATCAAGCGATTATTCATGCTTTAGCAACCGAGGAAAAGACCATGGCTGAAAACTTGATGATCGTAGACCTATTGCGAAATGATTTAGGTAAGGTCTGTCAGATTGGAACAGTAACGGTTCCCAAGTTGATGGCTGTTGAGAGTTATTCAACCCTTCATCAATTAGTGACTACCGTTCAAGGCTTTCTTGCAAAAAATGTTTCAGCTATTGATCTGTTTAAAGCTTGCTTCCCTGGTGGTTCAATGACTGGAGCGCCGAAGTATCGTACCCTCGAATTAATTGATCAATTAGAAGGACGTCCACGAGGTATCTACTCAGGGGCTATTGGCTATATTGCTAATAATGGTTGTATGGATTTAAATATTGTTATACGCACGGCGGTTATTGAAGAAGAAAAGACTAGTCTCGGTCTAGGGGGAGCAATTATTGCCCTTTCAGATCCAGAAGAAGAGTACCAAGAAACTTTAGTCAAAGCCCAAGGAGCTCTTAATGCCTTAAAAGCCTATTACCATCTACCTTCAACTTACGAATTTAAAATTGAAGGGGCCTAAAAGGATTCATTAAAGATAAATGAGTTTGTTAAACGAAGAAAACCAGCAAGCATACCATTATTATGCTTGCTGGTTTTTTTATTATTTAACTTTCCCAAGTGTTCGCAAACTATTAAGAACTGCAAGGATGGTCACACCAACATCGGCGACAATAGCCATCCACATGGATGAGAAGCCTAAAGCGGCGAGGCTTAGGAAGAGCACCTTAATTCCAAGTGCAAAGGCTATATTTTCTTGAGCAATGCGTAAAGTTTTTTGAGCAATTTTAATAGCTTGAGGGAGTTTAGCTAAAGAATCATTCATAATGACAATGTCTGCTGATTCAATAGCTGCGTCAGATCCCATTCCTCCCATGGCAATTCCAATATCTGCACGGGCAAGAGCCGGGGCATCATTGATGCCATCACCGATAAAGGCTACATTAGAGGATTTTTTATTAGACGTTGATTGCTTAACGTTAGCTAAAATTTTCTCCAGTTCGATCATCTTTTCTTGTGGAAGCAAGTCACCTTTTGCTTGATCAATCCCAACAAGTTGAGCGATTTCGTCGACGGTTGCTTGATTGTCACCAGAAAGTAAGATGGCAGAGGAAATACCCAATTGATGTAATTCTGTCAGCGCGGACTGAGAATCTGGTTTGATCTGGTCTTTAATGAGGACATAGCCTTGATATGCTTGATTAATACTGAGATAAACGACAGTGGCAGCAGTCTTTAATTCTGGCACTTCGATCTTGAATTGATCCATCAAGTCCTTGTTTCCAGCAAGTAAACTTTTACCGTCCACAATTCCTTTAAGACCTTTACCGGTGATTGTTTCTACTTCTTGCACACGATGAGGATCTAAGGGCTGATTATAGGCTTCTTGAATGGAGAGTGCAATAGGATGGTGGGATTGGCTCTCCAAGTGAGCCAGTGCTTCTAAAAACTCATTTTTGCTTAAATATAAGGCCTCTACTTTGTCAATCGCAAAGTTACCTTGAGTGATTGTTCCGGTTTTATCTAAAACTAAGGTCTTAATCTTTGTTAGGGTTTCGAGGAAATTTCCGCCTTTAACCATGATACCTTCACGTGCTGCTGCACCAATTCCACCATAAAAACTCATAGGAACAGAGACAACTAAGGCACAAGGACAAGAGATAACTAAAAATTGTAACGCACGGTAAAAGCTTGTTGACCAAGAAATGTCACTAAAAAAGATAGGAGGCAAAGTAGCCAAAAGAACTGCTAAGGCAACTACAACCGGTGTATAAACGCGTGCGAACCGAGTAATAAATTTCTCAGTAGCTGCCTTTTTGGAAGAAGCATTTTCAACTAAGTCGATAATTTGGCTGACCGTTGAATTTTGGAAGGTCTTAGTGACTTTAACTTTCAGTTGAGAACTTAAGTTGATCGAACCTGAGTAGAGGGTGTCGCCTTCTTTTAAACTCTGAGGAAGAGATTCTCCAGTAATAGCTGAGTGGTCTACTTGAGATTGACCTTGGATAATTTGTCCATCTAGAGGGACCTTGTCTCCGACAGCTACGATAAACTCTTGACCTTCAACTAACTCGCGGGGGTCAATTTTGGTTAATGTACCATCAGTTTGTTGAATACGGGCAAAGTCAGGACGAATTGCCATCAAGGATTGAATTGATTGGCGAGATTGGTTAACGGCACGGTCTTGAAACCATTCTCCGATAGAATAGAACAGCATAACGGCAACTGCTTCAGGGTACTCACCAATCACAAAGGCACCTAAGGTAGCAATCGTCATTAAGAAATTTTCTTCTAACCAGTCCTTATTTTTAATTTTATTCCAAGTAGTTTTAAGTACATTCTGACCTATGAACAGATAGGTCAGACCAAAATAACCCACTAGAAGCCATTCAGAAGAAATATAATTTGTTAAAAAGAATCCTAAGATAAATAAAGGAATGGTAATTAAAATACGCCAGCCTTCGCTATCAAGTAAGCCTTGACTGTCCTTATTTTTATCAAGGTTTAGATTTGATTTTTCTTCTAGCTCAAAGAGCGGAACCAATTTTATCCCTTGTTCGACTTCTTGTACATTTTGTTCCAAGCTTTGAATGAGATTAGACTCCATCACTTGGTCCGTGTCGATTGTTAATTGTCCTTGTGCGAAATTAACGGTCGCTTCAACTTGATCCGAATTGTTTAAGCGAGTTTCAATTTTTTGAGCACAGTTAGCACAAGACAAACCCTGCATTTTAAATTTATAAGTCATTATTATCATTTCCTCCTTCTGCTGCATGTTCCAATGCATTGTGATATAAAATACGCACATGGTCATCAGCAATTGAATAATAAACAATACGTCCTTCTTTGCGCTTTTTAACTAAATTTAATTTAAATAGATAAGCGAGTTGATGAGAAGTGGCAGATTTGGACATGCCTATTAGATGGCCTAAATCGCAAACACACAATTCTGTCTTAAGCAAATACCATAAAATTTTTGCTCGAGAGGGTTCTGCTAATGCTTTAAAGAGTTTGATTAGAATTTTAAAATGTTCTGGATTGAGAGGCACTTCTTGAGCTTTCTTAATCGCTTCAGGATGAATTGCATTCTCTTGACAGCTATCCATGGCATGACCTACTTTCTGTTTATAAATAGTAAAAATTATCATTTATAGTTGAACAGCCGTTCAACCTTTACAACTTAAATATACCACGCACTATTATTTTTGTCAAATGAATACTAATGGTTGATAAACGGCTTGCTAAACTATAATAAACTGACCTCTAAATGAATAGAAATCAGGTAGAAAGAGTAAACGATTAAAAAATAATAAGTAAAATAGTATATAGATTGAGGGCCTTTGAGTAGACGTTAGTGAGTTTAATTGACTGTTTTAAAAGGAAATTTAATAAAGTAGAGGTTAGTTTATGAATCTTATTTATCATTTCATTGAAATAAGATTCTTTGACTAAGAGCCGGTTGACTGATAATGATACAAGCCAAATCGCCAAACACCATAAACAGGTATAGCAAAAACTAGACTCAAAAAAGGAAATAGAGCTAATCGCCAATCATTACTCTTACCTACTAAATATAAAAAGGGATAATACTGGACCAAAGCCAGAGGGAGAATAAAGGTTAGAAACTTTAATATCTTCTTTCCATAAATAGAGAAGGGATATTGACCAAATTCACGTCCGCCATCTGTAAAAATATTCATAATCTCTAATCCTTGAATGGTAAAAAAAGAAAGGCTTGCTGAAAGAAAATATAATAAGGAAAATAACAAGCTGGCTGTTAAGATCATTATGAATAAAGTAGCAATCTTATTCCACGACCATACCATCTTGCCTCTTTCAATGACGAAAACTAGTAGTAAGGCTGCTTGGATTAAGCGTCCTATACGTGAAAACTCAAATTTTGATCCAATAACTTGGAGTAAGGGGCTTTGGGGGCGAGTGAGGACACGATCAAATTCACCATTAGCAATCATCTGAGGAAAAGAATCGAATCCCCTGGCTAGCATTTCAGCTAAGGCGGCCGCAAAAGTGAAAATTCCAGCACATAAAAGCACTTCATCTTTTGAAAACCCTTGTACGCTGTGAAATCTTTCTAACATAAAATAAATGCCTAGTACAGAGACAAAGGTTGCTAAGAATTGCCCCATAATTAATAACAACATAGAAACAGGGTATTGCCATTGAGCCTGCCAATTGAGTTTAAAATAAAGACCTAAAATTTTAAACACTGCATTTAACCTCCTTGAATAACGAATTTAGATAGAGCATGTTGCATCAGCCACCAACCGACCACCAACAGAAGAATCAGCCAAAAAGCTTGAGGAATGATAATATTCCAAGAGCTAATGTCTAGAGAATAGACTCTAAGAGGAATGTTTTGCATATAGGCGAAGGGTGTCCAATGGATAAAGGTTTGTAAAGGCTGGGGTAAAAAGGGTAATGGAATGATTGCTCCGGTTAGAAATTCCCCGATCGTAGCAACAATCACTCGAATTCCCACGTCCGTTAAGAAATAAAAGACACTAATATAGACTAACATTAAGAAGGCAATGATTAATAAAGTAGACAGAATCATCGTCACTATAAAAAGTAGGAGGTGGTTTGGCGGCAAAAGCTTATAAGGTTCTGGCAGAAAGCTTGCTACAATTATCATTGGCAAACACCGTAATAAAGTGCGAGCAATTCGCATGGCAAGGTTAGATATAAACCAATGGGGATAGAGACCGAGAGGACGCGTCAATTGATAGGCAACATTGCCTGAAATGATTTCTTCGAAGATAGTACGGTCATAAATCCATAAAGCAAACAAATTAAGACCGGCTTGTTGGATCCATATATAAGCGCAGACTTGTTCAAAAGTCATAGGTTGACTTTGTGCGTTGGTTTGATAAAAAGATTCGAACATTTTGATGAGAAGTAGGCCCCAAGCAAATTGGGTAAGAATACCTGCTAAAGCAGCCGTTCGATATTGAATGGCTGATTGAAATTGAATGCGAAATATTGCGCTATAAGTTTTCATAATTGATACTCCCGATAAAGCTGGATTACTAGGTGATCAAGGTTAGTAGCATGAGGGCTTATAGATTGTAAATCAAGATTTTGATTTAATAAAGCAATAAATTCATTTTTGGATAGAAGATCCGAATCAAAAGATAATAAAGCTTCTGATTCAGTCGCTTGATAAATTTGAATACCCGGGTGATGAGGTAGTCTTCCTTTATTAAATTCAATGTTCCAAATCTGTTTTTGTTGATTTTTGTTCTTTAATTCCTCCAGGGAACCGTCGAGCAGTATTTTTCCTTGACCAATCAATATAATCCGTGAAGAGAGTGCTTCAATATCTTGCATGTCATGCGTGGTTAAAATAACTGTTGTCTGTTCTTCTTGATTAAGATCGATAATGAATTTTCGAACAGCTAATTTAGAAACTGCATCTAAACCAATAGTAGGTTCATCTAGAAATAGAATGGCTGGCTGATGAATTAAAGCAGCGGCAATTTCACACCGCATTCTTTGGCCTAAACTGAGTTGTCTAACGGGAGTATCCAGTAAGTTTTCGATAGCTAAAGCATATGCTAACTTATCAATTTGTTGATGATAACGCTGTGGATCCACACGGTAAAGGTCACGGATCAGGTCAAAAGAATCCTTAACTGGTAAATCCCACCATAGTTGAGAACGTTGTCCAAAAACGACGCCGATATTTCTAACATGGTCGATCCTGTTTTTCCAAGGCGTTAGGCCCATTATTTGGCACTCACCAGTATCTGGATGGAGGATACCTGATAGGATTTTAAGTGTGGTACTTTTACCAGCTCCGTTTGGGCCAATATAGCCTATCATTTCGCCTTTTTTAACATTAAAAGATACTTGGTCTAATGCCTGATAGTATTCAGTCTCTCTCTTTAAATAAGATAAACCAGGCATTGAGGAGTGTTTTTTTCGTTTGGCTATTTTAAATTGTTTTGAAATGTTTTCAACCTGAATCATCTAATCTCTCCTAAGTTTTTTGATTATTTGAATTATATAGCTAGCGAACTAAAGAAGTAAAATTGAGCCTTTGAATTGTATAACAAGAAGCCTTTCAAGTCAACGAAGAGAAGGTTTTCAATCATAATCTGTTAATAAAGATGATATAATAGGTAAAAGTGGAAAGGGGTGGATCAATGACTTCTGTTTCCATCGAAAAATTGTATACTTATCTTCTGCAAGAAATGGGTCCCAGTGGTTGGTGGCCGGGGGATTCTAAATTAGAAATCATTTTAGGTGCTATTCTGGTTCAAAATACCAACTGGTCGAATGTTGATAAAGCCTTAACTCAATTAAAGCTGGCGACTGGGTTTGATCCGCAAAGGATTCTAAGGTTGGAAAGTAGTCAGTTAGAACAGCTGATTTATTCAGCTGGTTTTTATAAAAATAAAGCCCTAGCTATCCAAGCCGTTTTGAATTGGTTCCAAGAACACCAGTGGAATTATAGCCATATAGTAGAAAAATACGGATCTGATTTAAGAATAGAATTACTTAAGCTTCGAGGTATCGGCCAAGAAACGGCTGATGTCTTCTTAGTCTATATTTTTGACCAAGTCGCCTTTATTTCAGATGCATACGCTCGCAAGTTGTTTTCTTATATCGATCAAAAAGACTATAAAAGCTATCAGCAATTACATGCAGTCGTGCAAATGCCTGAATCATTCACTTATCTTCAAGCTCAAGACCTGCATGGACTGATTGATGAATTTGGTAAAAATTATTTAAAGGATCCTGTTAGGATGGAACGGATAGCTGGAGAGGTGAAGAAATAGTTACTGTATTTTTATGATCGATGCTAAAGCATTTTAGTCGGAGATGAAGGGCTGTTAACTTATAATTTGAAAAAGGAGTGGTTTGATGAAAATTAAAAATTGGTTACTTGTAGGAGCTCCATTGGTCGGTGGAACAATTATTGGCCGTTTAACGGCCGATAATGCCAAAGCAGACTATGAAAAGTACAAACAACCCCCATTTGCACCTCCCAAAGAGACTTTTGGCATTGTTTGGCCATTATTATATACCATGATGGGGATTGCTCGAATAATCATCGAGGAAAGTAAAGAGAAAGACGAAGCCGTTATAAGCTATCGAACCCAATTAGGTCTTAATGGTCTTGGGTCACTGCTATATTTTAAGTAAAAATACCACGGCATTACTTTAAATGAAAGTTTTGTTTTTCATAGCTGTTCGAGTCACAGCTTGGAAACTTTATCAAAAGGACACTTGGAGGATTACTTTTATTGCTCTATGTAATTTGGTTGGCCTTTGTTTTTTATCTTAATGGAGCTACTTGGTTCTTAAATCGAGATTAAGTGTCTTATTGCAATGAATAAATTAGGAGGGAAATAATGCGATTATGGCATGAAGATTTGATTCCCTTATTACCTCGACAGCAACTCTTAGGACAACATCGAGAATGTTGTGCCTTAAGAGGGAAGGGGTGGGGCAAGCCACATTCTACTGTAAACTATGTTTTTAGTTATCATCCCTATAAATTATACCAATACCATGTTTTAGTAATGGAAGAAATGATAGCCAGAGACTATCAGCCGGATAGCCTCTGGCTAGATCCCAAATACCGTGGCAAATCAGCTCCGTCTTATAAGGATTTAGAAGAACGCTCATTAGATTATCCCATTTATCCAGAACATGATGAAGCATATCTTCAAGCTTGTTTGATGAATTTAAAGGATAAGGGGATTGCTATTTAAATAAAAAGGCTCTTTGTCAAATAGGGTTGATGAGTAGGTGAGGTAACCGACTGGTTACTTC
>NZ_JBNUPN010000028.1:0-23227 GCF_050409405.1 Facklamia sp. P13069
TCAACTTTCTGCTTTTTTATATCTTTATTATACCATAAAAACCACTATAAACATTGTTTAAACAACGTTTATAGTGGTTTTTCGGTTTGAGACTTATGATACAGCCCCTTTTTATGTTAACGAATTTCTACATTCTCTGCCTTTTCTAAAGCTTTAATCACTTGATCCATTGCCTTTGTCACTTCTTCATCTTTTAAAGTTTTATCTGGATTTTGGAAAGTTAAGTGATAAGCTAAAGATTGTTTATCTGCTGCTATATTCTCGCCAGTATATCGGTCGAATAATTCGACATTTTTCAAATTATCTCCAGCATTTTCATAGATTAAATCTACCAAGCTTTGGTGACTGGTTGATCGATCTACTAAAAGAGCGATATCACGAGAAGTTGATGGATATTTTGCTAAAGGGGTCTGTAGCAATAAGTCTCTGTTAAATCCTACTAAAGCCTCAAAATCTAACTCCGCAAAGAAAGTCTCCTTATCTAAGTCAAACTCTTGCGATAATTGGGGATGTAATTGCCCAATAAAACCAATTTTTTGACCGTCTAATAAGATATTGGCTGTTTGTCCTGGATGCATAAAGTCTAAATTTTCCATACGTTCAAATGATAAATGATTTCCTAAACGTAATTGGTCCATAATTTGTTCAACGATACCTTTGAGATCGTAAAAATCATAATTTTGACTTGCACTTTCCCAATTGAATGGACTCTTTTCACCAGAAACAAAGAAGCTAAGCATTTCTTTTTCTTCAGGTTGACGGTTCCTTTCAGTCGCTAAGAAAACTTTGCCCATTTCATAGAAAGCTATGGTCTTATTGTGACGGGCTTTATTGTAACGAGCAATCTCCAAGAAAGACGGTAACATTGATTGTCTTAAGAGTGATCTTTCCTCAGACATTGGTAAAAGTAATGAAACATAGCGATCTTTATTTGCATTTAATTTTGCAAACTCAGGTGAGATTAGAACATAAGACACTGTTTCATTTAAGCCTAACCCTTCAGCTAAAGAGCGTGTTGCTCTTTTTAATTTTTGTCGGCTATCTAATTGGGCGGGACGATTAGGAACCGCAGGTAGAGTAACAGGAATTTGATCATAGCCATAAATACGAGCCACTTCTTCTAAAATATCAGCTGGAATAGTAATATCCCAACGACGTGGGGGAATCGATACTCTCATCTGGTCATTTTCAAAAGCGACTTCAAAACCTAAGCGGTCAAAAATGGCTTGAAGCTGCGATTGATTCACTTGAATGCCTAATTTTTCTTCAATCATTTGCATAGGCAGTTCTACCACTTGATCATGCACATCATCGGCTTTTACTTCTAAGACTCCCTTTTCGATTTTACCCTGTGTTAATTGCGCCATCAAAATAGCAGCTTGGTCCCCTGCTTCTGAAAGAGTTGCTGGATTAATTCCTTTTTCAAAGCGAGCAGATGATTCTGATCTTAAGCCAAGACGTCGAGAAGTTGAACGAATGGCCTGAGGGTTAAAAACAGCTGTTTCTAATAAGACATTTTGCGTCTTTTCGGTTACATGGCTATCTAGCCCACCCATGACACCTGCTAGAGCAATTGGTTGATCGTCAGAAGTAATCACTATATCTTTTTCTGTTAGATTTCTTTCGATTTCGTCTAAAGTCGTAAGCTTTTCATTGTCTTTGGCATAGCGCACACCAATCTTTTTGCCTGGTAATTGATCCAAATCAAAAGCATGCATAGGTTGACCATATAGCATCAAATAGTAATTGGTCACATCCACTAGGTTATTAATAGGACGAATATTAGCTTTCATCAAACGGCTTTGCATTTGAATCGGGCTTGGCTTTACTTGAATGCTTTTCAACACTCTTAACTGATAGTGACTACTTAAATCATGTTCTGCCATATCCAATTCTAAATTTTGTAATTCATCAATTGAAACTAATTGACTTTCACTGATTTTTAAAGCTTCAAAATGTGGAGTCTGAGAAACAATCGCTCCCACCTCGTGAGCTACTCCACGCATCGATAAAGCATCTGCACGATTAGGTGTAATGGATAATTCTAAAATCGGATCATCAAGCTCCATGTATTCAACGATATTTTGACCGATTGGAGCATCCTCTGCTAAAAGATATATGCCATCCACAAATTCCTTCGGTACCACCTTATCAGCAAATCCCAACTCTTGTAATGAACATAGCATTCCTTGAGAAACTTGACCTCTAAGTTTTGACTCTTTGATTCTAAAATCTCCAGGTAAAATACAGCCTTCTAAAGCAGTGATTACTTTAGCACCTTGCTTAACATTAGACGCACCACATACGATTTGCTTTTTGCCGTAATCTGCTACATTGACTTGAGCAATTTTTAAATGATCGGAATCAGGATGATCCTCCAATTCTTCAACTAATCCAACTACTAGAGGACCTTGAATAGAATCGGCCAGATTTTCGACTCCTTCAATTTCAATACCCGTTCGAGACATTTTCTCTGCTAATTCCTCGGCAGGCATTTTATTTAAATCTAATAATTCATTTAACCAATTATATGAAACATACATTAGTTTTGACCTCCTTTGAATTGTGTCAAGAAGCGTAAATCATTTTGGTAAAAATGACGGATGTCATCAACGTTATGCTTTAACATGGCTACACGGTCAATTCCCACACCAAATGCAAAACCGCTATATTTATTTGAATCAATGCCTGACATTTCTAGTACATTTGGATGAACGAGTCCTGCTCCTAAGACTTCAATCCATCCGGTACCTTTACAAATACCACAACCTTGCCCTCCGCATTTGAAACAGGACACATCCACTTCAACAGAAGGCTCTGTGAATGAGAAGAAGGAAGGTCTTAATCGAATCTCACGTTCTTCGCCAAAGAAGGCTTTAGCAAATTGTAAGAGCGTTCCTTTCAGATCTGCCATAGTAATCTTTTCAGCAACTACTAAGCCTTCCATTTGATGAAACTGATGAGAATGAGTCGCATCATCATTATCTCTTCTAAAAACCTTCCCGGGTGAAACCATCTTTAAAGGGCCATCTTTTTCAAAGTCATGCTTTTCCATTGTCCGAGCTTGCACAGGCGAAGTGTGTGTTCTTAATAAAACTTCTTCAGAGATATAAAAGGTATCTTGCATATCCCGAGCAGGATGATTTTTAGGCAAATTCATTTTTTCAAAGTTATAAAAGTCTAACTCTACTTCTGGTCCTTCAATAATTTGATAACCCATCCCTAAGAAAAGATCTTCTAATTCTTCACGCGTTTGAGTTAATAAGTGGCGACTACCAAAGTTCTGCCGTCTTCCAGGCAAGCTAATATCGATTGTTTCACTAGCCAGTTGAGCAGCTAATTCTTTCTGCTTTACTTGCTCTTGTTTTTTCTCAATATGGTCATTAAACGATTGATGGAATTGATTAATTAGCTGACCTAAAATCGGCTTTTCATCTTTTTCTAAATCTTTCATTTGTTTTGAAATTTGCGTCAATTCACCTTTTTTACCGGTATATTTCACGCGAATATCCTGAATCATTTTACTTGATTCCGCTTGCTTGATTTCTTCAATTGCCTTTGCAACTAAACCATCGACTTGTTCTTTAATGACTTGTAATTTATCATTCATCATAATCCTCCTAGCAATTAGCACTTTAATATTCCATCCAACAAAAATAGCCCGTCCCTAAAAGGGACGCGCTACCGTGGTACCACCCTTATTCTTGAAAAAATTCAAGCACTCAAATCATTGTTAACCCCAATGAAGGTATCTTTTTCTAGTTTCAAACTATTTAAGGATCGACTCCTAGGATGAAAATAATTGAAAAGTGACATCATCTGCTCTCAGTCGGTGACAAATTTCCCTGTTTATGTACCTTTCAATTAGGTCCTAATCATAGTCTTTAGTTATCTTTATCAAGTATAGCCTGTAAATAGTTTTTCGTCAATCTTGCTCTTTAGTGAAAAGTCATTTCACCCTCACTATTCGCTAAATCCAATGGTCTGCTCTTTCTTATCTAGAGAGGCTTTTAGCCACCTTTTTAAACCTTCTACTAATTCGCATACAGCTGATTGCTTATCCATTAAAGTCACAATTAATGACTCGCCATAGCATGGGATATCTAAAGTAGCGCCACACATATGTTTTAAAATTATATCTTTTTCTTTGTCTGATAAATCAGTGATTTCTAATGCATTCTTTAAAGCGATACGTGGATGCTCATAATTATGGCCTTTTCCGCCTACGCAATCCTTTGAGCAAGAATCGTAGAAAAACAAATCGTGCAGAAGGGCTGCTCTGGCTGTAGCGATCGCATCGAGCTTAAAACGTTTAGCCCAAAGGTATGAACGATAAGACACTGAAATAGAATGTGCTAAACGATTGGTATATTTATGATGGACAAATTTTTCTAGAGATTGAACTTTTTCATTCTCCATCAAATCTTTAACAATTGCCACATATTCTTGGTTATCTTGCCAAGCTATTGCCATTTATCCACGTCCCTTCTTTAATCTAACTCTAGTACACTCCACAAATATGAAGTTTATGTAAATTCTATGTAAAAGTTTAATAAAGCTAATATTTATTAACTAATTCGACCATTGTTTCCAGGCAAACATTAAAATACCTGCTGCTATAGATACATTAAGGGATTCTGCTTTTCCTGGCATAGGTATAAAGACTGATTTATCTGCTTTTTCCATCCAAAAAGGCCCAACACCTTGCCCTTCATTGCCCAAAACCAAGACACAGTGGTTAGCGATTAATTTACGATAATCTTCAGCTTCTTGATTGACGGCTGTACAATAAAGAGGAAGTTCACTCGCTTGAATGGCTTTAAATATTTGAGCGTTTGAAGCTTCATAGATAGGCAAGTGCCATAAAGATCCTTGACTCGCTCTTATGACTTTATCATTGTAGAGGTCTACACAACCTTCAGCTAAGAATACACCATCAAAACCTGCTGCATCAGCGGTTCGAATCATGGTTCCTAAATTGCCCGGGTCTTGTACCCCGTCACATAAAAGATAGTGGCTACCATTTATATTTTCTTTAGCTAAATTACTTTCTTTTTTCTTAATGACAGCCATCACTCCTTGGGTATGTTGAGTGAGTGCGACTGTCTTCATCACTTCTTCACTTAAAATCAACACTTCGATTTGAGCTTGTTTGATTTGTTCAATAGTCTGTAGATGATTTTCATGATAACTTGGCGTCATTAAAACTACTTCAATGGCTGCTTGATAAGTGATGGCTTCTTCAATAAGATGTTCACCCTCGATTAAATAAGTTTCTGTCTTTTTGCGATTCTTAGCTAAATGCAATTTGCGGTAGTCTTTTATTCTTTGATTTTGCTTTGATTGAATAATTTCCATAATATTTCACCTTTTTTCTTCATGAATTGAAGGTTACTTGAATATATAAAAAAAAGCAAACTTTCTAGCAAATTGGCTAGAAAGTTTGCTTAAATGGTCAATTAGCGTGTTAAGCGATAGATAGATTCTGCATAAATAGCAGTTGCTCTTAATAAGTCATCCATCGCAAGGAACTCATTGGCTTGATGCATAGTATCAATTGAATCTGGGAATAAGACACCAAATGAAACTCCACGCTCCATTAAGCGGCCATAAGTTCCTCCACCAATTGTTTTTTCATAAACTTCATTGCCAGTTTGTTTAGCATATACATCCAGTAAAGTTTTAACCATTGGATCTTCTGGTGAAAGATAATGAGGGTCTTTATTACCATTCATTTCCACTTTCACTGCTAAGTTAGCAACATTTTTGATAATAGCTGATTGAATTTGATCTTTGTCGGTTCCTTTAGGGTATCTAAAGTTAGCATCTACTAATCCACCTTCAGCATCATCAAAATTGATAATACCAATATTCATAGACAAGGCTCCCATAATATCATCGACTATAGCGACACCGATTTTTTCACCTTCAAAATCAAGGTGTAACTTATCGCCTACTAGAGTTAAGAAGTCATTGGCTTCTTTTTTATCAAATGTATACTTACTTAAGAAAGCAGCTAAGTAAGTTCCCGCATTATGGCCTTTTTCTGGAGTAGATCCGTGAGCCGCCTTACCTGTTAGTTCAAAACGTAATTGACCAGACGCTTGGGAAACTTTACCTGATACAGGTTGATCTTCTAAAAAGGCTTGGAAATCAGCTTTTATTTGGTCTGCTTGATCAGTTTTTACACTCGCATAAGCTTCTTGAGGAACCATATTTGCACGAAGACCTGCATGGAAATCAAGCAATTTATGATTAGCTTCCACTGTTTGCTTAGCATCAAATTTAAATTGAGCAGAAACATTTCCTTTTTCACCGTTGATAATCGGGAATTGCGCATCTGGTGAAAAACCATAGTCTGGCATTTTTTCGACTTTAGCATAATGATCCATACACATCCAGCCAGATTCTTCATCTGTTCCAACAATCAGATGAATCTTTTGATTAAACTCTGCGCCTAATTCACGTAATAATTTAATGGCAAAGTAAGCACCAATTGTTGGTCCTTTATCATCAGAAGAACCACGCGCATAAATGCGTCCATCTTTGATTACTGGCTCATAAGGGTCAGTGTCCCAACCAGTTCCTTCAGGAACAACATCCAGGTGACCTAAAATACCTAAGGTTTGATCGCCTTCTCCAATTTCAACACGGCCCACCAAAGGCCCAAATTGCTTCGTTTCAAAACCATCTTCTTGGGCCATTTTTAAGAATTCTTCTAAAGCTTTTTTAGGTCCAGGTCCAACAGGAGCCTCTGCTGTTGCTAAATCATCTTCACGAACTGAACGAATGCGAATCATCCGAAAAAGATCTTCTAATAAGTCTTCTTGACGTTTAGTGACTTCATCTAACCAATTAATATTGTCTAAATTTTCCATCTTTCTACCTCCATAAAATATAGAATTTCAAAATCATTCTGACTTTAATAAACTATTGCCATCAAATGAATCCGTTCCCATTATATCATATAAATTTATCCAACCCTATATCTCTACTTTAAATTTAAGTCTTTTTTTAAATAAGACTTTTTCTCTGAGAATAGCCTTTTTACTATTCATAACCCAATGGCTTTAGAGCTTCTATTTCAGCTTGAGTTAATTGACGATAATCTCCAAGAGCTAAGTCATCTTCAAGCTGGAGAGGTCCCATTGATAAACGGTGAAGTTGAAGAACTTCCATCTGACAAGCTTGAAACATTCTTTTTACTTGGTGAAATTTACCCTCACTAATGGAAACGCGAATTTTAGATAGACTCTTTTCAAAATCTACTTCATCAATCCATAATTGAGCGGGTTTACTTATAAATTCTCCTAAATCCAAGCCTGCTTTAAACGCTGCTACCGTTTCTTTCGTAACATTTCCTTCAATTAAAGCTTGATAGGTTTTATAAACTTGTTTTTTTGGAGAAGTTAACTGATGAGCCATTTGACCATTATTGGTAATTAATAAGAGACCAGTGGTGTCAATATCTAGTCTCCCTACCGGAAAGAGATCAAAACGATAATCATCCGGATGTAGACAATCGATAACCGTATCATGGTGTCCGTCTTCAGTGGCAGAGATAACGCCTTGCGGTTTATTCAAGAGCCAATAGATGAACTTGTGGTAAATAATTTGTTGTCCATCTACTTCTATCAAGTCCTTGTTTTCGTCTACTTGAAAGTTTGCTTTTATAATTTGTTCACCATTGACTCGAACACTTCCTGTTGAAATTAAAGACTTGACTTCTTTTCTAGAGCCGAAATTCATATGACTTAATAATTTATCTAATCTCATCGGTGGATACTCAATTTCTTTTGTAAATCCGCACGGTAATCACCGATAATAATCGGCAACATACCGAATAGGGCCATAGTGCCACTATAGATAAGAATGGCAATCAAAACGACTATAATGATTTGAACTAAAGTTAAGCCTCGTCCTACTGGATCCATCATCAGATTGATTAAACGATTCCAACCGTAAGTACCAATTGCCATAATGGTTGTCGCAATCACAATGCGCACAATATCACCTACAAAATAACGATCACGAATTTTGATTACACGCCAAATCTTCATCCACATTAAAACAGCAGCCACAGCAAAGCCAAAGAAGGTCGCCAGTAAAGCACCGTGAGCTTGGAATAACGCTACCATTGGAAATTGTAGAACAAGCTTAATTGCTAAACCTACCAGTAAATAAGTGATTGCAAACCGACGATAATCCATTGATTGAAGAATGGTTGCAAAAACAGTATATGCTCCTAATACAATAGCTGTAAATGATCCTGTCGTTAATAAACCCGGTCCTGCAGAAATACCTGCTGGATAGAAGAAAGGATAGACATTGTCAGCTATAATCGCCATTCCGATTGAGGCTGGCAGCATGATAAAGGTGAATAAAAGAACAATATTTTTGATTAATTCACTGGTTTTATTAATATTTCCTTCAGCGTACTTACTTGAAACAGCTGGGATTGATGAAGCCGCAATAGCTACAGCAAATGAAACAATAATCATCACTAATTTATTAACATCTAAGCTCATCGCTCCAAATAATTCAGCAATTTCTGAATTTAATAACACACTGGTACGAACAAGGATTTGTTTAAAGGTATAGGTATCAATATTTTGTGCAAAAATTATACCTGAGCCAAGCAAGATGAAAGGAATCGAATCACGTAGCATAATTTTTAGGCTATCCATGAAATCGATATCCATCTTATTTAAGGATGTCTCTTTAATACTTTTCATTTTTCGATTATGAATAATATAAGCACCAACCAAGAAGAGCAAGGCAATGAAGGCTCCAACAAAGGCTGCAAAAGTTGAATGAGCAACCGCGTCTGTAATCGATCCCTCGTAAACCATCATAATCAGGTAAGTAGCACCTAAGATATAAAGAACTCGCATAATTTGTTCCAGAACCTCAGAAAGGGCTAGCGGTATCATTTGACTATAACCTTGGAAATATCCTTTAAATAGGCTTAAAGTAGGTAAAATCAAGAGAGCCGGTGCTAATGAACGAACGACAATGATTGCCGCTTCTTGGTTATCTGTTGGTGAATTAGCTACTAATACAGGTGCGATTAAATAAAAGATTGCAGCAATTAAGATACCTGAGAAGGCCATAATTCCCAGTGAATATTTAAAGAGCTTGTCGACCACTTTAAATTCTTTCTTAGTGCTGTAAAAGGCTATCTGCTTAGCAACCGCCGCAGGAAAACCAGCTACTGCAATTGATAAGAAAAATACGTATGGATTATATCCAACAGCATAAAGAGAGTTTGCTTGAGAATATTCTGCCCCTAGCCAAGTTGCCCATGGAATAATATATAAAGCCCCAATAATTCGGGATAGTATTTGTCCCATTGACAACCAAGCAGCACCAACAACAAATTTAGATTTATCTTCAGAATGGCCTTGTTCACTCAGTTCTTGCTGAGCTTTTTCTGCTTCAAAAAGATTAGCGTCTAAGGTGTCTTCAAGAAGGGCATCCGTTAAAATTGGCGCTTCGTAATAAGAAGTTTTTTGCGAAATTTCTTCTGCAATGGACTCTTCTTCAGATAAATTATCCCTATCCTTGGGTTTTTCTTCTTCATTTATTGACTCTTGGTCATCATTATTAATGATTGCAGCTTGTTCATTTTCATCAGACGATTCCTGTTCAAGAATCGCATCTAAAGGCGCTTGTTTTTCAGTTGGCGTCTCTTTTTCTCCTTCAACTTCACTGTCTTTATCATCATGATTTTGAACCGTTTGTAGCATTTGACTAGTTGACTGCTTGGTTTTCTCTAACAGCTTTGTAGAATTAGCTGCAATTTTAGCCCAGGCATTGCGTGAATTGACTTTAACCTTATCTAATAAATTAGATCCTTTTTTAGGAGTTATTTGCTCTTGTTTATAATGATCTTCAGGCAAGATGTCCCATGCTAAAGCTTCTATTTCTTCATCATTATACATTTGAGTTTGCGATGACTTTTGCGATTCTAAATCTTTTTCATCAGAAGAACTTTCATTGGTCTTGGAATTGAAATTGACTTTAGAAAAAGTAGGTTCGACAGAGGAAGAATTCTGCTCTTCTTGAGATTGACGATTGTTACTATCTTGAGTCTTTTCTTGCGATAAAGATTGTGACTCAAACTCCTTATCTTCCCTCCCTTCGTCTATATTTTCAGCTTGTGAACTTTCTGCCGATTCCCCATCAGTCAATGCTTCCTCAAGAGAATTTGAACTACTCTTTAAACTTGAATTAGGAGTTTGAGAGAGACTTTCAGTTTCAGCTTGACTATTATCCTCAATATCTTCAGCTGGATGGCTATTATTAATTACGTCCAATTCGTTAAGAGACTCTTGTTCTAGACTAACTGCTTCCTCTCTCGCTAAAGAATTATCAATCAATGCTTCGTCTGAATCATAGGATTCAACTTCAAAAGTATTGGTGTTGAGAGACTCATGCACAACTTCTTCATCTTCTCGTTCTTCAGAAGTAAGGGGTTCAAATTCATCACGCGTTGAAAAAAATATCTGGAAAACTCTTTGAAAGAATCCAGGTCTAACATTAGCAGCCCGCTTGTTTCGATGCTCTTTTCTTAGGCTTTCCTCAATCGATCGATACTGGAAGGGGTTCTCATTTTCATTTCCATGACCATCTTGTTTTTCAAAATCATGACGAGTAAAAAGATCTGGTTCTATTTCTAATTCCAGTGTTTCCTTAAGATGATTAGCTGGATCTTTCATAATTTCAACTTTTTGAGTTGACTGTGAGAATTCCCTTTCTTTATCAGTATCCTCAATTGAACTTAGAGAACTAACTTCAATTTGATTGTCTGCGATTTCTTCCTCGGCTTCAATTACTTCCTCTGAATTATCTTCAAATTGCTCAAGTAATTCTCCTGCTTGTTCTTCAGTAGGTTGATTGTTAATGGCTGACTCTTTTTCATTTTCTGTCAATTGATGATCTACTAAATTTTCGATCGGTTGATTTGTATTAGGATCAGCTTTTATCTCTCGGTCAAAATAATCTGAATCCATTGGCCGAGGATTAGGATGTCTCAGTTTTTCGAGATCTTCTTCTGTAAATTCTAGTGTATCAAAACGGTCGTAATCATTTTTAAATCCCTGATTTTTATCATCAAATTGATTATCAGACACTTACTACACCCCTTTTATTGATATTTCGTCTCTAATATAACATGTATCTATATCAAGAACGATTTCTTAGCACTTTAACTAGTTAGCCACTATGTTAACCAAACGGTTAGGAATAGCAATGATTTTACGAACTGTTTTACCATCCAACTCTTTTTTTATGCTTGCTTCTGCAAGAGCTAACTCTTCCATAGCCTCTTTTTCTAAATCCAAAGCTATATCGAGTTTTGCTTTAACTTTACCGTTAATTTGGATGACAATTTCAACAACTTCATCTTTAATGAGTGACTCATCATATTCTGGCCAGCTTGCTTCTGATAATGATTCAGAGTGCCCTAATTTTTGCCACAACTCTTCCATTAAGTGCGGTGCAATTGGAGCTAACAACTGAACAAAGCCTTTGGCATATTTCTTAGGCAATACATCGACGCTTCTAGCTTCATTTAAGAAAATCATTAGTTGAGAAATAGCTGTATTAAAATGTAACTGCTCAAAATCTTCTGTCACTTTTTTGACTGTTTGATGGTAAATCTTAGTCAATTGATCATCTTCAGACTCTTGAATAGCTGAACTTATTTGACCCGTCGTTTCCTCAATAAATAAACGCCATACGCGATCCAAGAAACGTCTTGAACCTTCCAAGCCATTTTCTGACCAAGCGATCGATGCGTCTAAGGGGCCCATGAACATTTCATATACTCTCAATGTATCTGCGCCATATTCATTAACTACATCGTCTGGATTAACCACATTTCCCTTCGATTTAGACATTTTTTCATTGTTTTCACCCAAAATCATTCCTTGATTGTAGAGTTTTTGGAAAGGTTCTTTAGTAGGAACGACCCCCAAATCATAAAGAAACTTATGCCAAAAACGGGCATAAAGAAGATGTAAAACAGCATGTTCCGCTCCACCTATATAGAGATCGACATTTTGCCATTTGTTTAATGCCTTTTCAGAAGCAATCGCTTCAGTATTATTTGGATCCATGTAACGTAAAAAATACCAGGAAGAACCTGCCCATTGTGGCATAGTATTTGTTTCTCTTCGGCCCTTCATGCCTGTTTTGGGATCTTCAACTTCCAGCCAATCTTTAACATTGGCTAATGGAGATTCGCCTGTTCCAGAAGGTTTAATGCGGTCTGTCTTAGGTAAAAGTAAAGGTAGTTCTTCTTCAGCAATCGCTGTGCTTGTACCATCTTCCCAATGTATAACTGGAATAGGCTCTCCCCAATATCTTTGTCTAGAGAAGACCCAGTCTCTTAAGCGGAAGTTAACTTTTCTTTGTCCTTTAGCATTAGCTTCTAACCACTCAATCATTTTTTGATTGGCTGCTTCTATGTTCAAACCATCTAAAAATTCAGAATTAATATGCATTCCATCTTCTACATATGCCTCATTTTGAATTCCTTCTTCGGATTTAATCACTTCATATCTTGGTAAATCATATTTTTGTGAGAACTCATAGTCTCTTTGATCATGAGCTGGGACCGCCATGACCGCACCTGTTCCATAAGAAGCCAATACATAGTCTGCAATCCAAATAGGTATCTCTTTAGCTGTTACAGGATGGATGGCGTATGAGCCAGTGAATACACCCGTTTTATCTTTAGCAAGTTCAGTACGGTCTAAATCCGTTTTAATCGAAGCAGCAGCAATATAGCTTTCTATTTCTGTCTTTTGTTCTGGACTCGTTAAGTCTTTAACGAGCTCGTGCTCTGGTGCTAAAACGATATAAGACAAACCAAACAAAGTGTCTGGACGGGTAGTATAAGTTGTAATGATTGAAGGACTATCTTTTACTTCAAAATCAATTAAAGCTCCCTCAGAGCGGCCTATCCAATTGCGTTGCATCTCTTTAACTGAATCCGGCCAATCCAAATCTTCTAAATCATCAAGTAAACGCTGGGCATAGGCTGTAATTTTTAATACCCATTGCTTCATTGGACGACGGACTACAGGGTAACCGCCACGTTCTGACACACCATCTACAATTTCTTCGTTAGCTAATACTGTTCCTAAAGCTTCACACCAATTAACGGTAACATCCGCTTGATAAGCCAATCCTTTTTCATAAAGTTTGGTAAAAATCCATTGAGTCCATTTGTAATAGGATGGATCGGTAGTAGCAAATTCTCGCTCCCAGTCATAAGAGAAGCCTAGAGATTTGATTTGACGTTTAAAGTTGGCGATGTTTTTTGCTGTAAAATCTGCTGGATCGTTACCAGTATCTAAGGCATATTGTTCAGCTGGTAAACCAAAAGCATCCCACCCCATTGGATGAAGAACATCATAACCTTGTGCTCTTTTCATTCTGGCCATAATATCAGTAGCAGTGTAACCTTCTGGATGACCTACGTGTAGTCCTTGACCTGAAGGGTATGGAAACATGTCTAATACATAATATTTTTCTCGGTCTGCTCTATCCTTAGTTTTAAAAGTTTCATTTTTATCCCAATAATCTTGCCACTTTTTCTCAATTACTCGATGCTGATATGTCATATTCTTTTCCTCCAATTATCTAATCTTTTATACAAAAAAGCCCTATGAAATCATCTCAAAGACAACTTCATAGGGCGCAATCGCGCGGTACCACCTATTATTTCATTAGCTGAGAGCTAATGCTCTATGCTTTAACGCAGCAAACGTCTCAAGTTAACACTTTACGCTTAGCTCGAGCATTAAAAGGAAGAGTTCAAAAGCTTTTCAACACTTACTTTCACCAAATGTAAGTTCTCTTTAGATGATCCACAATTTACTAGGTCCTACATTTTTAAATTTTTAAAAATTAATAATTTGTCCGATATAAATGGTTGTTCCACCATTTTTTTCAATCAGATCATTAACATCTAAGCCATTACGACGTGCAATCGCATATAAAGTATCATTAGCCTTTACAACATAAGAACCCGTTGAAACTACTTCATTAGTGCTTTCATTTGATTCTTCATTAATTGTTTGACTTAAGTTAACCGTTTCAGACTTTAATGGAGTAGAAACAGTTACTGAAGATTCGATTGAAACGTCATCTTGCTTAATAACTTCTACTTTAGTTTCTAACTTCGTTGCTTGACGAGCTAGGGCTTGACTTGATGAAGTTTTAGTGGAAATATTTAATTTTTGGCCTGGAATAATTAGACTGTTAACTTGTAGATTGTTTGCTTCTAATAAGTTAGCTAATGTTATTCCATGGCGATTTGCAATGGCCCATAAAGAGTCACCTGCTTTTACTATATAATCCCCACTTGTATTTTGTTTAATTTCTTGAGTTTTATCTGTAACTACTAGATTTTCTTTTGGCGTAGATACTGGCTTTTTATTAACAAGATGAGAAGACGCTTCACCCATATTGCTTCCAGGAATTATCAATTTTTGATTGGGATGGATAACAGTATTTAAGTGAATGCCGTTAGCTAATAATAAGTCGTTAATACGCACACCATGCTTTTTCGCAATAGCATATAAAGAATCGCCCGCTTTAATAGTGTAAAGCCCTTTAGTTGTTGAGCTTACAGTGTTCTTATCAACAGGTTCATTCGTATTTTCAACCGGCTTGCTTGCAGAAGGCTTGCTGATAGATAATTTATTTACTTGACTAGTAACTTGAGTTTGACCAGGTATCCTTAAAACTTGATTGGGATGGATAACTGATTGAATCGTCATTCCATTAACTTTTATTAAGTCATCAACATTTACGCCTAATTTCTTGGCTATTTTATAAAATCCGTCACCCGGCTGGACTTTATAGCTTCCATTGGTTGAAACGATTTCACTTGAAACAGTTTCGTCTACAATGCTTGTTTCTGGTGATGTAGTAGGTTTAATTGTAGTGGACTGATTGGGGCCATCAAATTGATCCAATTGATATTGGCTAATTATTTGGTTTAATTTTCCGCCATAGCGTGTATCTGTTGCATAACGTCCAGTTAAATGTTCTGTTGCCTCTTGATACGAAGTTGTATTGGATTTTAAAGCTCCTTGATAATAGCTTTTTCTCCAAGCAGATCCTTCACCAGTTAATACTCTAGCATAATCCAATAATGAATCAGCATAAGAATCATACTTTCTAAAGTTATCTTTAATTTGATAATAAGATCCTGTCCCATCATCTTCTAGAGTATCCATTTCCACTTTTTTATCCTTTTTTCCTGCCTTGACTCCAAACAGATTATAGTTAGGTGCTTGAGCAAGTGTTGAACTTCCCCAGCCGGACTCTAACGCTGCTTGGGCTATCATAACAGAAGCATATAAATCATTTTTAGCAGCAATTTCTTTCGCAGATTGCCCGATACTATTGATAAATTCTTGTGGAGAGAATTTCTTTTGAGATTTCTGAGCATGAACAATGGCATTTTCAGATTGAACTTGTGTTAACACACTTGTTGACAGTAACATTACACCAACATTAATATTGGTGAAAATTTTCTTAAATAGTTTGCGTCTTTGGATTTTTTCTTGCTGACGCATTCTCCGATTTCGCTGTTGAATCATCCTTCAGCCTCCAAATTAAATAAATTTCCATACGGATACATACTGTATTATATGCCATCTCTAATAAAAAATGTTCCTTTATCGTTACTTTTATTGGATTTTTAACATAAGTAACATAAATGAAATATATCAATATTGGTTTGACTACTTTTAATTGAATACATTAGCGAGTATAGTATGAATAAATGGCCACAATATAGAGGAGCGATTTTTTTGAAGTCCTATTTAAAACATATACTCATCCTTTCATTTGTTCTTCTGTCAGGATGTTCTTTCTTAAATGAAAAAAAACTTAAAAATCACTGTTGGCAAGTTACTTTAAATGATTCACTTATTTATCAAGTAGATTTTCAAGATGAGCTTGTTCACTTTCAACTGAATGAAGATAATTTCCTAGAACAAGCCGAACAAGAGTTGGATTTATCTCTACAAGAAACAAGGGATTTGCTGATTGATAAAAAAGAGGAGTTAAATTTTACAGCGCGTTATTATTTAGAAGGAAACTATTTAAATCTTATTCAATCAGCGCACCAAGCAAAGCAATATGAAATAAAGTTTAAGGGTACGACTACCATACTCACTTCCTCAGATGGCAGTCAACTTTTATTAGAAAGAGTGGAATAATGAAGAATGCCTTACAGTCTAGTCATGATGCTTTAGGAAAATTAATTGAAAGATTCCCTGCTGGAAATTATATTGACGCTACTCTCGGAAAAGGAAATGACAGTTTTTTTATATTAAGCCACCCGGCTTTTTCTGGAAAACTTTTTGCTTTCGATATTCAAGTTCAAGCACTGGAAATAGCTCAACAAAAGCTAAAAATCTTTTCATCCGATTCTTTCCAACTTTTTAACAATGGACACCAGCATTTTGATCAAGTTCTCAGTTTTTCAACCTTAGCTAAAGTTCATGGAGCTATTTTTAATTTAGGCTATTTACCTGGAGCCAGCCATCAAATCACTACTAAAGCTTCCACAACCTTACAAGCACTCAATCAAATTGCTCAGCGCTTAGTTTCAAAAGGGAAAATATTTATTGTTGTTTATTCAGGACATAAAGAGGGAGCGATTGAAAAAGAAGAATTAATAAAACAATTAACGCTATGGTCGCAAGATCAGTTTACAATCTCTATTCTTGATTTTTTAAATCAAAGAAATCACCCTCCTCTTTTAATTACTATCGAAAAGAAATAAAGAAGCAATCATGAATGACTGCTTCTTTGTTTTATCTTTATTAGTTTAATTTCAATTTAAGCTTATAATCTATCTGCTCTTAATGGCTTCAATAAACCGTTCGATACTCTCTTTGACTATTTCCTTAGGTAGGGCTAAATGAATACGAATAAAACCTTCACCACAAGAGCCAAACATCACACCATTATTGATATAAACATGATGTGCTTCTAACAGCCTAATAATTTTCTCACATTCCATATTTAATGGAGTTAAATCCAACCATAATAAATAGGAAGCCTCCATTGGTGTTACTACAATTTCAGGCAGCTGATCTTCAATCATCGCTTTTGCCATTTGATAGTTTTCTTCGATTAATTCTACTAATGCTTCTTTCCAATCTAAACAATCATTATAGGCATGTTTACAGGCATAAAGACCTAAGACTGGAACAGAAAGCAAATTCATTTTTTCAGCTGTTTCGATATATCGTTGACGCCATTCAGGATTCACGATGAAGATATTTGATGTCTGTAAACCCGCTAAGTTAAACGTTTTAGAAGGCGCAGTAGCCACGACTACACGCTGTGCAATATCGTCAGATAAATTAGCAAAGACATTATGTTTGAAATTTTTGTGGGCTAGATCAAAATGAATTTCGTCTGAAAATAGATATAGGTCATTTTCCTTACAAATTTTAGCAACTTTTTCCAGTTCTTCTTTCTTCCATACACGCCCGACTGGATTGTGAGGGCTACAGAAAATCATTGCTTTAGCCTCTTTTGCTGCTGCTTCTAATGCTTCAAAATCTATGGTGTAGTATCCTTCATTATTAATTAACTCAACATTAATCTTCTTACGCTCATTATTTTCAATAGCTGCCGTAAAAGGTCCATAAACAGGCTCTAAAATAATGATACCATCGCCTTTTTGTGTAAAAGCATTAACGAAAACATTAATTGCTGGAACAACTCCAGGTGCGGTAACCATCCACTCTTCTTTAACATCCCATTGGTGCTGGTCTTTCATCCATTTCTTAACGGCTTCATAATAGGCTTGATTCGGTACGGTGTAGCCTAAGACAAGTTCGTCCAAATCTTTTTTTAAGCCTTCAATGATACCGGGTGCCATTGGGAAGTCTAAATCTGCTACTGAAAGCGGAGCGATCCCCTCAGGAATATTCTTATTAGACTCTCTCATTAATAACCATTTTTTAGAACCTTGCTGTGTGCGATCGACACACGTTTTAAAATCATAAGCCATGTGATTGCCTCCTAGATATACTAAATTTCAATCTCTGTACTCCTATCTTACACAAATTAAACGCTTTCTTCAACGGCTTCTTAAATTATAAGAGAAATATTAAAGAAATTTAATTTAAAATAAAAACTAGCCCATTTTAGCATGGACTAGTTTTTTTAATGATTATTAGAACAGTAATTTATCTGCTCCCCCAACAGTATTACCTAAGGCTTCAATCGCTAAGACATTTAAATAATGCCATGGACGGTCATAGTTAGGTTGGAAGAAGAAGTCTAACAACGCTAGTTGCTCAAGCGTATATTTGGCATTAATGACTGTTGAAAGCACATTAATTGAATCGGCTACATCAAATTTAGAAACTAGCTGTCCACCTAAAATGATATGGCTATCTTCATCATAGAAAATCATCATATGAACAGTGCCTGGTTTACGCATGAAATCAGGATAAACTTTTTCTTCTACATATTTCCAAGCTACTTTACCTTCATATAAATCTTTATTGACCATTGATAAGCCAGTTGAAGCAATCGTATAGTCAAAATATCTCAAGGCAGAAGTTCCAGATACACTAGGCATCTTGAATTGAGTTCCTGAGGCGTTAAGAGCGGCTACGATTCCTTGTCTTCTCGCTAAGGTAGCAAGACCAATATTTGTCTTATCAGCCGTTGGTGCAAAAGGAATATAAGTTGCATCTCCACCAGCGTATACGTCTTTTGCGGATGTTTCTAGGTATTCGTTTGTTTGAATAAAGCCATGATCATCCATTTCCAGAGTGCCTTTCAACCAGTCAGTTGCTGGCTTAACACCTACAGCTACTACAACTGTATCAGCAGGATATTCACCCTTATCGGTCACAACAGCTTTGACTTTATTGCCTTCTCCTAATAGTTTTTTAACAGCTTCTCCACCCTTAAAGTGTAAGCCTTTATCAGCACCGTGCGCTTCTAGTAATTTTGAAATGTTCTCATCTAAATAAGCAGGCAAAATACGATCTTCCATATCAATAACTGTAACATCTATACCCGCTTCTGCATATGCCGTTGCCACTTCCACTCCGATATAACCAGAACCAATCACTACTAAGTGGTTAGTTTCTTTCATACGATCGTATACTACTTGCGTATCTTCTGGTCCTCTAAAAGTGTGAACATTTTCTAAATCATATCCTTCAAACTGAGGAAGTGGTGCAAACCCACCTGGACTCAATAGTAACTTATCATAAGACTCTTGATGCTCTCCTTCTTCTGTCTTAACCGTTACTGTTTTTTCTTCTGGGTTGACTCCTATTACTTGGCTGGCAGGATGCATGATAATACCTTGTTCACTATAGGAGGCGTTATTGGCAAAATGTAATTCTGACAACTCTTTAGATATACCTTCCAGGTATGATTGAGAACCTCACCCCATGAAGGATGACTCTTCTCCCGCCTCAAATAAATGAATTTCAGCGTCTGGGTCACGCTTTAATAAAGTCTGAACCGACTCATAACCAAAGTGTGATGTTCCAACTACAACATACTTCATTCTAATCCCTCCGAATTGTTATTTATAATTATTCTAACTAAGCATATATTACTAAAAATAATAGATAAGTACAACCTAATAGCTTACATTAGTAAAGACTTTAGTTCTTCAACCTTATCTGTACGTTCCCAAGTGAATCCAACTTCTTCTCTGCCAAAATGGCCATAGGCTGCTGTTTTGGCGAAAACTGGCTTCCTCAAATCCAACATATCAATAATTCCCTTAGGTGTAAGTTTAAAAACCTGACGAATGGCCCGAACAATTTCAGCATCTGAATGATCGGAGCTTTCAAAGGTATTCACACTAACAGATACTGGTTGAGCCACTCCAATCGCATAAGCAATTTGAATTTCTATTTTTTTTGCAATTCCTGCAGCCACTATATTCTTAGCAATATAGCGTGCAGCATAGGAGGCTGATCGGTCCACTTTGGTTGCGTCCTTTCCTGAAAATGCGCCTCCTCCATGACGAGCATACCCTCCATATGTATCCACTATAATTTTGCGTCCGGTGAGGCCTGCATCTCCTTTTGGACCGCCTATAATGAAACGTCCTGTGGGGTTAATATAAATCTTAGTTTCTTCATCCAATAATTCGTTTGGAATAGTTGGTTTAATAACAAGGTCTAAAATAGCTCCTCTAAGCTCTTCTAATGACACTTCCTCGCTATGCTGAGTTGAAACGACTATTGCCTCTAATCTAACGGGTTGATCTTGTTCGTCGTATTCTACAGTTACCTGAGCCTTACCGTCCGGTCTTAAATAGTCCAACTGTCCAGATTTTCTTACTTCAGTCAGTCTACGTGTTAATTTGTGCGCCAAAGAAATCGGTAAAGGCATCAATTCTGGCGTCTCATCACAAGCATAACCAAACATCAATCCCTGGTCACCCGCTCCTATTTCTTGTACATTTTCTTGGTTTTCTCTTGTTTCAATAGCTGAATCAACCCCCATAGCTATATCAGCTGATTGTTCATCTAAAGAAACAATAATGGCTAAGTTTTCGGCGTCGAAACCAAATTTGCCACGATTATAACCAATTTCATCAACCTTCTGTCTAACAATTTTTTGAATATCCACATAGGCACTCGTAGTAACTTCTCCTAACACCATAACTAAGCCAGTGTTAACAGCTGTTTCACAGGCTACTCTGGCCATCGGATCCTGTTTCAAGATGGCATCCAAAATTGAATCAGAAATTTGATCTGCAATCTTGTCTGGATGTCCCTCTGTAACTGACTCTGATGTAAATAATCTTTTCTCTGAAGCTTTCATTTATCTTCCCCCATTTTTTATATTGGTTACAAGGCAAATTCACAATCGATGAATCGTGAACCCTATCGGGAACTTTTGGTTGTAACGTTGTAAATTATATCATTCAAAACATACACAAGTAAACATGCGTTTATATCAAGCTTTATTTAAGTTCTCTTTCGCTTAAAAACATACAAAAATATACACTACTATATACTTTTTGCCCCTTTTTTGCCCCTTTTTATCTCATAAAATTTTTAAAATAATTACAACTTTTCTTGTAAAAAGTATTGACTTTATACAATTTAAACTGTATAATAAATTCAGAAAGAGAGGTGAAAAATGTTGGATAATGAATTGTTAAAAGCCATAGGGGTTTTAACAGGTGGCTTAGGTGCTTTAATCGGAAGTATTGCAAAGCTGATTGAAGTACTAAAACAAAAAGAAAAGCAACCTTCTAAACGCCGACCAAGACGATATAGATAAGTTGCTAAGGATATAGGGGGAGCTAGCCCTCCCCTACCTATCCTTATTATATCCAACATTGAATTTAATGACAATAGAAGTAATATTTGTAGCTCTATGTTGCATCTTTGTTTTCTCTTTATTTAACAGAAAGGGTAATGATGATGATCATTGATACGAATAAAATTAAAAAACTGTTAGAAAGTGATATCACTAGCTACCAAATTAGTAAATCCACAGGTATCTCTACTCAAGCATTAGACAATTATCGGCTTTATGATAGTAAGATAGACAATATGAGAATAAGTATTGCAGCGAAGCTATGTAGATTTTGGGATGAATTTCAGGAGGAAAAAAATGAAAAATAATAATAACTTTAATTTAATCGATTTGTTTTGGAAAGCTTTGTTTATATATAATGTTTATAAGACAATTAAAAGCTGGATGAAGTAACTGTTTATATTAAACAACAAAAATAACCCCACCTCCAATTAAGGAAGTGGGGTGTTGATTATATATTTAACTAATTAAAATATCGAACACGACTTTAAAAGCGGCAATAATTGAAATTATGCTAAACAATAATTTTATCCAATTAGGTACCCTTTTAAAGTTTTTCCGCATATTTCTTACCACCGTCCGCACCTATTTTTACAAATCGCTGTTTGCCAGAATACGAGGTGTACTGCCCCCAAATCCAACCGTCACGCTCGAACACCTTTTCAAGGGATACAGTATCATCCTTATCATACATATACCCTTCTTTTGTGATGGTGTCTTTACCTTCAAAGGCTTCTGACCGCACCCAAACTTTGGTATTAAATTTATAGATACCAACTGATTTAGGTAGTTTAACTGGATCCCGTTTACCGATCCTTAAATCTTCTTTGTATCTATTTACTTCTTTTTGAACCTCGTAATAATCATATCCTGCTTTTGTTAAACGATTCTTACGTTCTTGGCCATTCCCCCAATCGCCACGATAGACTTGTTTAGCAACTTCTCTATTGGTCAATTTTACATTTGGCTTAGTTGGTGTGGAAGGTTTAGGGTTCCCAGCTCCTGGTTTATCAATATAGACAATACCTCGTTGAGAATCTACAAGTTTGCCAGTTGTAACGTATAATTCTAAGTCTTTCTTCCACAACCACCACTTCTCCCAATTATTTTTCATCCAATTACCCGGGCACGATTTGCGTGAAGCGTCATAGTGACGAACCACTCGTGATAAAGGCACGTTATATTTCTTCATTAAGTAAGCAAAGACTAAAATCGCCTCTAATCGAGTGCGTGGGTGGAAATCCCACTCCCAAACATTACGACCAGTTGAAGCGTCTTGACACAATTCCACACCAATTGCATTTTGATTAGTGATTCCATATTTACCTCGACCATCACCAACGTGCCAAGCTACACGATTAAATGGAACGACTTGCACATCGTGATTTGGATCTAAGAATAGGTGAGCAGAGGCCGAGCGAAAAACATCTCTAAAATAGTTCGCATTACCATATGCTTGCCCTGCTGCACCGACAAAATGAAAGACGAGGTATTTAACCTCGTCCGGACTCATCCACCCACCCAAATTAACTTTGGTGAGCATTTGTTCAAATTTTCTGACTTCGTATTTATTCATTTAATTTGCCCCCTTGATTGATATGCTTTCCTGTTGAATAAAGACCTGCTGCTGAGGCACCGTATAAGAAACCTTGGAAGCCGTGAACAAAAGTGTCTTGGCCATAATAGAAACTATAAAAAACACCCAGTACAAAGCCGATTAAACAAGCTAGTAATGGGATATATTTTGAAGGTGTGTATTGTTTCAAAAGTTCTGTTAAAATCATCGTCGCTGGGACAATAAACATATTAAATTCCATTTTTAGTTCCTCCTGTTAGAAATAATTTTGATACGTTCGTCATGTTTTAT
>NZ_JBNUPN010000029.1:0-21205 GCF_050409405.1 Facklamia sp. P13069
ATTTTTAGACATAAAAGGACCCCCAAAAGTTAGTTTTTAACTCGAACTTTTGGGGGTTTCTTCAAATTTAGAGGTTTTTTGAAGCTAATTTTATAGAGTAGATTGTTGGTGTATTAAAGCTGAACTTCATTTATAATAATAGTAAGACTTTTTAAAAAGGAGAAGGATTTATGGATAGAGGATTTAAACTAGTCAATAAGCTTTTTATTTTCACTATATTATTAGCTTTATTATATACTCCTATTTCTGCTAAAGCGAATCAAATAACCACAGAGTCATTAACAGAAACTAAAACATCAATAGAAAACAAAGTGGATCAAGAATTACTTAAGAAACTTTCAGAATCATTAATTGATTTGAAAGAGGTTGAAGAATTTGAGGTCAAGATGAAGTGGACCAACCTGGATGAAAATCAAGCGATGGGGCAAGCGACCTACCAAGTAGATGTTACAAAAGGAGACCTGAAGGGCGATTTAAAGTTTCAAATGGAAGATGATTATCCCGAGACAGCAGATTTTGGCTTTATATCATATGGAAGACACCGTTTGTTCTATGTAAAAGAATTTGCTTTTTTAGATAGCCTAGCTTATTTTAAACAAGCTTTTTTTAATTACCAGTTTGATAAACAAATGGCTAAGTACACTAATCTTTATACAGAATTTTCAAATGAAACAATTGGGACGGTTAATCTTAATGAAAAGCCTGCGACTTCTTTGCTGCTCATTCCTAATCGGGATAAGTTAATGAGAGTAGATAAGGGACAATTAAGTTTCAAGAAGGATCAATATCATTTAAATATTGAAAGAATCGATATTCCAAGTCTTTTCTTTGATAAGCACCCCTTCTTATCCATCTCTTATCGTTTAGATCATTTAATTCAACCTTCTACTTCATCTATCATGAGCGAGTATCAAGATTGGGAAAATCAATTCAACCATCAAATTAAAATTAATGAGCAAGCGAATGATTTTTTATTCGGAACAAAAATTGAATCCGAATTTTCTAACCATTTACAAGTTAAGGAAACGGAACACCGAACACCACAGTTCAATAAAACACTAAATTTGATGAGCCAAGGTTTAACTGATAAATTAACGAGTTTCACCATGGACTTTGATCCAGATAAACAAATTTTAGATGTTACCTTGGAGGGTATTGTAGAAAATGTAGCTTTTAACTTTTTTAGCAAAGATACAGCTGAACTTACTACTAAAAGAGTTCGATTAGAATATTCTTTTAAACCTAAAAAAGTAGTTATTCCCCAAAGAACAAGTCTTAAAACAATCAGTCCGGCAGCTGCTGACTATTTAATGGAAGAATTACTATCAAAAGAGAAAAAGTAATGCTTTAAGAAATGGGCTTGTTTTCTAGAGACTTCTACTATAAATGATCTTAAGAATGAAAGAGGTAATAGAATGAAGTGTTTTTATTTAAAAGATTTTGCGAGTCAAAGAATTCAAGCAGGAGAAAAATTAATAAGGTTAGAAGACTTTGAAGATCCTGGTGATATTAAAGATGCACCTGAGGGGATGATTATCTTTATTACTGATCGCAGTCATAACTTTAAAGGGCAAGCTTTCGTTGGTCGGCAAAACAAAGGCTTTGCTTGGGTTTTTAGCTTAAATTTGGAAGATTTGTGGTCCAAAGAACTCTTTTCAATTTACTTTCAAGAAGCTGTTGAACGTAGACAATCTCTATTGGACGACCCTACAACAACGGGTTTTCGTTTATTCAATGGTGAAGGAGATGGATTAGGAGGAATATCAATCGACTGGTATGACCATTTCATTCAAATCAACTGGTATTCTAAAGGTGCTTATGAGTATCGTGATTGGTGGCTTGAAATTCTTTTAGAATCTCCACTTGAAGTTGCAGGTATATACGAAACCAAGCGTTTTCCAATAGGTGATAGTGAAAAAGCAATGGGACATGTTACCGGAAAAGAAGCCCAACAGCCTCTAATTATTAAAGAACAGAATCGAAAGTATGCTATTTATTTAGGTCAGGATTGGATGACAGGCCTTTTTTTTGATCAAAGAGAGGTACGACAGTATATTCAAGAGCAAGCAAAAGGCTTGTCTGTGTTAAATCTTTTTTCATACACGGGTGCATTTTCAGTTGCAGCTAGCCTAGGTGGTGCCAGTAATACTATCAGTGTAGATGTAGCTAACCGTTCATTAGAGTTAACTAAAGAAAATTTCTTAATTAATCAATTGGACGCTGACAATTTATCTAACGAGATTAGAATTATGGATGTGTTTGATTATATTGACTATGTCAAACGCTCTTCAAAAGATTTTGATATGGTGGTATGTGATCCTCCTAGTTTTGCCCGAACCAAACGTTATGTTTTTTCAGCCTTAACTGATTATATAAAAATGGCTAAAGATTTGTTTAAAATAACAAAAGCAGGAGGTTTGTGTGTCTTATCCACAAACCATTCAGCTTACTCAAAAGATAAATTTATTGAGGATATGAATGAAGCTGGGCGTTTAAGTGGCAAGAAGGTTCAATTGATTCAAAGTTTTAGACTTCCCGAAGACTACCCTTCTTCCGTTGATCCTACGAGTCAGTATCTTACAGTTCTGGTATATTATTGTTCTGAATAAGAAAGGCAGGGAGTAAGAATGTCTTATATTGCATTAAAAGAAGTTGTTAAAGAATATAAAACTGGCGAAGTCGTTACACGAGCAAATGATGGAGTCAGTTTTACAATTGATGAGGGAGAGTTTGTGGTTATTTTAGGTCCTTCCGGAGCTGGTAAATCAACTACACTAAATATCTTAGGTGGAATGGATCAAGCGACCTCCGGACAGGTAGTTATAGATGGAGAAGACATTGCTAAATACAAGGCTAAGCAGTTAACGCGTTTTAGGCGAAATAACGTTGGTTTTGTCTTTCAAAATTATAATTTAGTTCCTAACCTAACAGCTAAAGAAAATGTGGAATTAATGATCCACATTGCTAAAAGTAATATGCAAGCAGAAACCGTACTTAAAGAAGCAGGGTTAGGACATCGATTAGATAGTTTTCCTGCTCAGCTATCTGGTGGAGAGCAACAGAGAGTTTCTATTGCGCGGGCCTTAGCAGGTAGACCCAAAATTCTTCTTTGTGATGAGCCTACAGGTGCTTTAGATTATGAAACCGGCAAACAAATTTTGAGATTATTACAAGATACATGTCGAGAAACACGTACAACTGTTGTGGTAATCACTCATAATACGGTGATTTCGAAAATGGCAGACCGTGTGATTAAAATTCGTAATGGACAAGTAGAAGAAATCGTTAAAAATCCGCATCCTACTAATGTATTAGATTTACATTGGTAGAAAGGAGGTAACATGAAATCGCTCATAAAGGATATCTTTCGTGAGATATTAAAAAGTTTCCCACGATTCTTATCGATATTAGCTATTATTAGTCTAGGAGTTGCTTTTTTTATTGGAATCAAAGCAACAGGACCAGCTATGGTAGAAACCGCGCGTGACTATTATGAAACTTATGATTTGCCCGACGGTCGTATATTATCTACTCAAGGTATTAATGATAATGACATTAAAGAAATTAAAAATTTAAAAGATGGCGCAGAACTTCGGTTACGTCCCATTAAATCAGTTATTGGTATGGTTGAGCCAAGTACTCAACCTATCAAAGTTTTTGGTATCAATGAACAAGATAAAAAATATTATCAATTGGTTGAAGGGAGATTTCCACAGAAAGCTTCTGAAATCACATTGGATAGTAAGTATCTTGATTTAATTAATACTGATCCAAACGAGTCTGTCAAAGTTGGAGATAAGGTAAAAATCACTCTGAACCAACGAGCAAGTGAAGACGCTATAGATAGTGATAATTCAGATTCAATCTTTTCAATAAAAGATAGTGAATTGATAACAAATGAGTTTGAAGTTGTTGGATTTGTTCAAACACCACTTTATTATGAACGCATTAATCGAGGCCTCGACCATTCTGTTTTTGGGTTAATTCAAGAAGATCAAATACAAGCCAGTTACTATAGTGAAGTTTTCTATTGGATACGTAATAATAGAAAGAGAGCTTATGAACCAGCTTATCAATCAAGGCTCGATCAACTAAAAATTAAATTAGAAGATTTGTTAGCTAATCGTCCAAAACAGCGTTTGGAAGCCAGTAAAAAGGATATTCAAGCTAAATATGATGAGGTTAGTTCAGATTTAGAAGAAGCTAATAATGACTTTGAGGCGGCAAATAAAAAAATCTCCGAAGTCGAAAAGACACTGATAGATTCTGAACAAGACCTTCAAGAAGCTAAGATAGAATTTAGTCAAATTGAAGAAAACTTATTGCGGCAGTCTCTAGAAGGCAATATAGACTCTAATAATCCTCAAGCTTTAGGAAAGCCTGAAGAACAAGCAGAGTTGTTGGAAGGTCAAGAACAAAGCTTAATGGCTAGTAATGAGTTGTTTTTCGGAGAAAATCAACTGAGTCGCTCAAAAAAAGCTGTAGCAGATAGTATTGCTGAGAATAATCTAGAATTAAGAGAAGGACAATTAGCACTTGAGGAACTTAAAGAATTAGAAGCAGATTTAAAAGAACCGACTTATCATGTGTTGACACGTCAAGACGATGCAGCTTATAAATCTCTGAAAGAAAATGCGGAAAAATTGAATGTTATTTCTAATTTGTTTCCAGTTTTCTTTTTTGCTATTGCCGTTTTAGTTGTTTTCACAACTGTTAAGCGCATGTCAAGTGAACAAAGAAACTATATGGGAACCATGCAACAAATGGGATACCATCGCTGGCAAGTAATCTTAAAATTTGTGGTGTATGCTGGGTTAGCAGGAGTGATTGGAATAGTCTTAGGAATATCTTTGGGCTATCGTATCTTTCCACCAATTATTCTACAAGCATATAATTCCATGTTTTATTTGGCTAACCCATTGATTCCTCGCTCTTTATATTGGAATATGATTGTCGGTGCTATTGCTTTAGCTTGTACACTGATACCAGCAATATATACACCTTATGTATTGTTAAAGCAAGCTCCTGCACAACTTTTAAGACCTGAACCCCCTAAACAAGGTAAACAAATTTTACTTGAAAATTGGACTGAGTTTTGGAAACGCTTATCTTTTAATCGTAAAATGACTTTGAGAAACCTTTTCAGATATAAAGGAAGAAATCTCATGACTTTCATTGGTGTAGCAGGCTGTTCAATGTTAATTCTCACTGGTTTTGGAATTAGTGATACTATTTCAGGTTTGCTTTCTAATCAATTTGAGCAATTACAACGCTATGATGCTACCCTGGTCTTGAATGAAGATTTAGGCCAATATCAAACTCAAAAACTGCAAGATGAATTAGCAGATTACGAAGGCATTGAAGCGTATTATCCAATCCGTTCAGAATCCTTAGAATTAGAAAATGATGTTGAAAAAGAAAATGTCAATTTAATAGTTCCGCTAGGTGATGTTCAGTCATTTAAAGACTTTGTATTTGTAAGACAAGGTGGAGATGATAAAGTGGCTGAACCAGTTGATTTAGATGAAGCAGGACCTCTTTATACAGAACGATTAGCTGAGTTATTCAACTTAAAACCCAACTCTAAAGCTATCTTTAAAATGGACGATGAAAATTATACGATTCCTTTAAAGGGAGCAGCAGAAAACTATGTCAATCATTATCTCTATATGGGAGAAAGTGACTACAATCAGGTGTTTGAAAAGCCCGCTCAAATTAATGCTTTTTTACTGAAATATGAAGCTAATGCCAAAGTGACTCGTATAGAAGACCAGTTACAAGATAATGAGGATGTTCAAGCTATCGTTAATATAACTAATATAGAAGAAGTAGTTAGCAAGACGATGGATAGTTTATACGTCATTACAATTGTTTTAATCATTTCAGCGGCAGCCTTAGCTTTTGTGGTCTTGTATAACTTGACCAATATTAATATAGAAGAGAGAAATCGTGAACTGGCCACTATCAAAGTTTTAGGTTTTTATGCAAGAGAAGTGAGTTTGTATGTCTATGAGGAAATCTTTATAATCACAGTATTAGGTTCTTTTTTTGGCTTGATAGCTGGACGCGTGCTTACACATATTATTATGAAACAGATGCAAATGAATTCAATGCTCTTTTATCCTAGGGCAACCCTAGCATCCTTTTTAATATCCTTTATTCTTACATTTATTTTCTCAAGTTCTGTTATGCTGATCATGCACCAAAAAATAAAACGTATTAATATGGTAGAAGCTCTCAAGGGACTTGATTAATCAGTCCCGTATTGTTAAGCCCTTTAAGAATATGCTACAATGGTTTAAGTTAAGAACCAATTATAGAGCGACTATCTAAGAGGAGGCAATCAAATGAAGTGTCCAAATTGTGGACGGAATGTCCGTAGTAAGACCCAATGTGCGTACTGCGGTTATAGATTTAATCAAGCAGATAAAAAAGAACAGAGTTTATTGAAAAAGAGAAAACCTAATGATGAAATATCAGTTGAAAAAGATATCCGTGGTCTAAATGAAGTAGCTGATAATGAAAAACATTCTCAAGCTATCAAAGACAATAGACAGCACGTTCCTGTTAGGCGATCTCTTGAAAAAGAATTAGCAGAAGCAGAAAAAGAAGCTAAATTAGCTTATGAACGTTCACTTCAATCAAATTCAAAAGGCAATGAATCGGAAGAGGATTCAGAAGAAGCTTTTAAGAAAAGGGCAGACGAAATTTTATCTTATCCGTACACTGGCTCATTATTTTCTGACGAATCCACCGATAATGCTGAAGATTATATTGTCCCTAGAACTAAAAAGACTAGTTTTGGTAAAACGCTTTGGACTATTGTCAAATGGTTAATTTTATTGGCAGCCTTTTTTTTAATGTTTGTTTACGGACCTCAATTAGTAGGCATGGTTAAGAGTTATTTGGACCCAATAATAAATCAAAATAGTGAACAACCTGTCCAAGAAACTGAGACTTCTCAACTTCCAAAGGATACTGAAAAAACAATGAATGTTACTTCAGATAATTCTTCTGAAGTAAAATCAGAAGAAGAAAATCAAACAACCACTGTAGAAGATACTGTTTTTGAAATAGAAAAATCAAAGGTAGATGTGGATGCTTATCCGATGATTACAGTTAATCTCGATTTTGCCAACTCTCTTTCTGATGTAGATCAAGAAACATTTAACTTTAAAGTGAAATATAATGAGACTGAAGCAGAATTGAAGGATGAGTTTTCTCTTTTTAAAGAAGGCAAGAAACTTAGATTATCCTTTAATGATCCCGCTTTATCAGTGATTGGTGAAGATACAAGTCAACAAGAGCTTTTAATAAGTGCAGAGAATTTTTCAGAACGCATCGCTTATGAAGTACCAAATAAGCAAGATCAAGCAGAAAGAATTGATCAGTTTAATCAAATAGTTACCAATTACTTTTCTAATCAGGAAACAGTAGCTTTACAAATTCAACAGCTAGGAGATAAAGCACCCTTTGTTTATGAAAACCAAACAATGGAGGCTGATCGTCTAATCGCTTGGTTTATTTTACAACGTACCTATGAATTGCTAGCAGAAGAAACAATTACTCTTGACCAAGAAATCCCTGTTAAAACACAATTAATTGCTTCTGGGGATACAGGACAAGTGGCAAGTCAAGCTAGAGATTCCTATACAGTCCAAGAGTTGATTGATTTAACTATTCAATCAGGAGATGCCTCTGCCATGAATCATCTCGTTCAGCTTGCTGAGGGTGTCAACCGCTTTAACTACTGGTTAAAAGAGTCTGGATATTTTGCTACTCGTATGAACGCTCCATTAGCTATTGAAGAAGATAGTTACATAACGGGTGCAGTCACTGATGTAACGGACTTAGCTAATTTACTTGTCAAATTAGCTAAAAACGAATTGATTGATGGAGAATATGACGACTTGCTGAAAGAATCAGTCAATCTCTCACCATTCACAGATAAATTTCCCAATTACAATGCTAATGTGACTCAACGTTACGAATTATTAACTACCGAAGAAAACCCACAACTTCAACATATTGCCGGGATTGCTCAAGCAGCAGGAGAAGACTATATTTATGTAGTTCTTACAAAAAAATTCACTGAACCTTATGAAATGAATGGTAAGATAAGCCAAACAATTAATGATATACTCATACAATATTTAGCGAACCAAGAAGGTGCTGAGATCTTAGAAAATGAAACTACTCTTGAGGTGACGCAAGAACCAGTTCAGACTACTCAAGCAGTAGTAACCCCACCTGTTACATCGGTTGAAACAGGTGTAGAGCCGACAGATAATTTATATAATGGCAAGCAAACAGAAAATTATTACTGGTTTGGCGATGAATACCGTAGAGGCACCTGGTATCAAGATGAAAATGGTGCTTGGTATTATTATTAAAAGGTTTATTCAAATGATTAGTTTTGAGATAGAAAGACTTCAATTTAAGAAGTCTTTCTATTTTTAAGAGCTTTTCCACTTTTCACATCACTTTTTAGGTGTATAATAGAGAAAAAGGGAGGAATTTCAATGAGTCCTACACTGATACAAATCGTTATTCATGCTATTAAAGAGAAATTTCAAACTGAAAAAGCTTTTTATGCGGAAAAGTTAGGCATTAGTCCTCAATCTTGGGACCGATGGAAAAAAGGAGAACAAGGTTTAAAATTTGAAAATATCCAAATAATATCGACTTTATTTACTGACTATGAATGGATGCTTGTTCAAAAAGTTGTGCGAAATGCTGAAATAATTCCAGAGGTTTCAGCTAATCCTGTTGGAGAATACCTCTATCTTAAATATCAAATCGCCAAGACTTGGGTTAACCATGGTATGGTACGCTTAGAATGGCATCAGAGTGAAAGCTCAGAAAACCAACAGAACACAATGATCTTGCAATTAATTGCAGATTATCAATTTTGGGGATACAACGATATAATAGAAATTCGTCTACCTGGAGTTTTGAGACAACAATTAGAAACTGATGAGGTAAAACTCTTACAATGGTTTGATGACCAAAGTGATAAAGTAAGAGACACTGTCGAAGAATAAAAATAGAGTGGTGAAGCTATTTGGTGCAAAGAAAACGCAAAAAAGCTCATAGACCCAGAAAAAAAACTTTGAAAAATAATAAGAAACTTAAACAATTCAAAAAATGGCAGGAAGCTTTCTTTAAACGATTAGGATGTTTAAGCTTCTTTATGATTATCTTTATTAGTTTACTTTTTGTGTTGTTATTTCGTTGGATGTCACAACCGGCTCCTAATTTTTATCAAAATGAGCTTTATCAATCAGATCACTTGCTCAAAGAACAATTTATTGCAGATTTGGTCCCAACTGCCCAAGCTTTACAAAGAGAGTTTGGTGTCTATGCTTCTGTGTCTTTAGCTCAAGCTGTTTTAGAATCGGACTTTGGTAGAAGTCAATTAGCTAGCCAGCATAATAATCTATATGGTGTAAAAACAAGTGCTGACGATCCTAATTCTGCACTCTATCCAACAATGGAGTTTTTTGATGGCGAGTGGGTTGAGATTAAGGATTATTTTAAGGTGTATCCTTCTAGACAAGCATCAATGCGTGAGCACGCTCTTTTAATGATTAATGGAACTTCTTGGGATCCTAATCAATATCAAGCTGTATTACAAGCCAAGGATTTCCAATCACAAGCTCAGGCATTACAAGATTCGGGTTATGCAACCGATCCAAATTACGGAGAAAAATTAATAAATATGATTGAAGAGTGGCAATTGGATCAATATGATCAACCATAAAAAGAATAATATGATGGGAGGGATAAAATGGTTCGAAGACATCAACCAGGAAGTATGATTGGTATTATTGGAGACTCACTTACAACCGCTTTACTGGCCCAAGAGGCCGGAAGATTGGGGTATCGTGTAGCAAGCATGGTGAGTCATGATGAAAACCCGGTCAAACAATTTTCTTATTGGCAAATAGTCGATGCTAACTATCAAGACGAGAGTTTAATCGAATTTGCAAGCTTAGTGGATATGATATATATTGAACCAGGTATTTTATCAAACCGACATTATAAATTATTGGAAGAATATACTGACTTGGCTTTATCAGAAGATTTAGTTGCAATTACAACAGACCGTTTAATTGAAAAAGTTTATTTAGACTCTACTAAAAGTTTAGTAGCACCTTTTTCAATGGTGACTTCCATTGAAGATATTAAAGAAGCGATAGAATATATAGGTTATCCTTGTGTTCTTAAGTCAGGACAACGACATTTGAATCAAGCCAAGGACCACATTCTTCTATTCAATGAGGATGATTTACCTTTAGCAGAGAAGAAAGTTGAGCAAGCAACATGTATACTTGAGGCTTGGATTCCAGTTGAGAAGAGAGTTTCTTTGACTGTTGTCAGAAATGAGCGAGGAGAATTATTGATTTATCCTCCCTTTGAATTAGTAGATAAAGGGTTAATTATTGGTACACAAGTAAGGTATCCTGCGCGTATTGTTGATGAGGTTTCTAATGAAATCAACCGATTAGGCCGATTAATTGCTGAGTCACTTACATTGATTGGGGCTTTGACATTAGAGTTCTTTATTACATCTTCTGGTGTTATTTACATCAATCAAGCTTCGATTGGCTTATCGCAAGCGGCAACTTTTACAATCGGCTCGATGTCCATATCGCAATTCGAAGCGTGTATGCGAGCGCTGTCAGGCTTGCCTTTGCCTACCTTAAAAGTAAAATCAGCAGCAGCTATAGCGATTCCTTTAGAATATTTAAATATAGAAAATGTCATGACACAATATATGTCTCGCACAGATTGGGGTTTTGCTTTAGTAAATTTTCCTGGACAATTACACAATCATTTGGAAGGACAGGTAATCATAACGGGAGATAGTTTAATATCGTGTGATCGGCAAATTGAAATGACCGGATTATATAAAATTCAATAGAATTAAGAAGCTGAAGGGATAGCCTTGGCTTCTTTTTATTTTATGAGGAGTTGAGAGAAGGCTATAAAGGACATAGGAGATTGTTCTTATTTTTGATATAATATCAAATATTGGAAGCGTTGGTGAAATGGAGTGATAATATGAATTTATTAGAAAGTATAGGTCGATTAAATAATAAGCAAAAGGAGGCTGTATTGACTACCCAGGGACCGCTGTTAATAGCCGCTGGGGCAGGTTCAGGAAAAACACGGGTTCTTACTCACCGAATCGCTTATCTTGTTGAAGAAGAAAGAGTAAATCCTTGGAATATATTGGCTATTACTTTTACAAATAAAGCCGCAAATGAAATGAAAGAGCGGATTAAAAACTTAGTTGGCCCAGATGCAGACTCTATATGGGTCTCAACATTTCATGCAATGTGTGTGAGGATACTTAGAAGAGAGGGCGAAAAAATCGGTTATCAACGAAATTTCTCAATCGTAGACCCATCTGAACAACTAACTTTGATGCGTCAAGTGTTAAAAGAATTAAATTTAGATAGCAAACAATTTAAAGATAAGAATCTTCTATGGCAAATTGAACAAGCAAAAAATGAAGGTAAAAGCCCAGCACATTATTTACAAACTGCCGGTAATTTTGTTGAAGAAATTTATGCAAAAGTCTATCAACTTTATCAGACAAAATTAAAACAAGCCAACGCCATGGATTTTAATGATTTGATTCTTAATACTGTTAAATTATTAGAAGAATATGATGATGTCCGTCACTTTTATCAGCATAAGTTTCAATATATTCATGTTGATGAGTACCAAGATACCAATAATACTCAGTATCAACTCATTCGATTATTAACAGGAATTCTTAATAACATTTGTGTAGTAGGAGATGCTGATCAATCTATTTATGGCTGGCGCGGCGCAAATATGGAAAACATTTTAAACTTTGAATCTGACTTTCCTCAAGCTAAAACGATTCTATTAGAACAAAACTACCGTTCCAGTCAAAATATTTTAGCTGCAGCTAATAGTGTGATTAAAAATAATCGAAATCGTAAAGTTAAGAAATTATGGTCTAATAAGGACAAAGGAAGCAAGATTAAGTTTTATCATTCAGACAACGACTCAGAGGAAGCGCTTTTTGTTATTCAAGAAATTATTGAGCTTAAAGATCGTTTTAATTTAAAAAATGATGATTTTGCTATTCTTTATCGAACTCAAGCTCAGTCACGCTCTTTAGAGGACCAGCTGTTAAAAGCCAATTTACCTTATAAAATTATTGGGGGCTTGAAGTTTTATGCTCGTAAAGAAATCCAAGACACCTTGGCTTATTTAAGGTTAATTAATAACCCCGCTGACAACCTTAGCTTTAATCGAATTGTGAATGTTCCTAAACGTGGAATTGGAAATACCACTATCGAGCGGTTATCAAATTTTGCTGCTCAGATTCAGTTACCCTGGTTCATGGCGATCGATTATTTAGATCAGTCTCAACTATCTAAAGCAGTACAAAAGAAATTACAAACGTTTGCTCAAATGGTTAAAAATCTTCAAGAACAAGCAAAATATCTCTCTATGAGTGAACTAGTAGAGCAAGTGTGGCAGCTTTCAAACTATACTCAGGCTTTAATTGAAGAAGGCACTCTTGAAAGTCGAGCTCGCTTAGAAAACTTAGAAGAATTTGCTTCAGTAACTAAACTTTTTGACCAAGAGGATCATAGTTTACTGTTAGAAAAAGATCCTGATTTTCAAAATCAAGATCAAAGCACTATCGAATCGCAAGCAATTTTAGAAATATCAGGTTCAAATGTTGCTTTGGATCTATTTGAGTCAGCAGTGGAAAGTGAGGACGATACTAATCAATCAACAGCTTTATTGACTCAATTCCTTACAGAATTGTCTTTGGTTAGTGATAACCAAGAAGAGGATGAACAAATGGGTATCACTTTGATGACTCTACATGCAGCCAAGGGCTTAGAATTTCCGGTTGTCTTTATTGTTGGAATGGAAGAAGGGATTTTCCCATCCTATCGTTCTTTTGATAATGAAGAAGATTTAGAGGAAGAAAGAAGATTAGCCTATGTAGGAATGACACGCGCTGAGGAAATATTATATTTAACAGCAGCATCCAATCGTCTACTATACGGACGTTATCAGCAAAATTTAGTTAGTCGATTTATAGATGAGATTGAACAAGATTTACTTGAGCATATTGGACTTCCAGGAAGAGTCAAAAGATTTACTGCAAATAATCGAGGAAAAAACCAAGCCAATAGAGTTAAGTTAAGTCCCCCTTCGGCTCCCGTTAAGAAGAAGCGAGCTTTCCAAGCAACTTCAAATGTCAAAGGTCTAGAAATGATTAACTGGCAAGTGGGAGACAAAGTGGACCACAAAGCTTGGGGTCAAGGGACAATTGTAAAAGTTGACAAGTCAGCTAGCGACCAAATTTTAAAAGTAGCTTTTCCAGAGCAAGGAATTAAACAGTTAATGGCAGCATTTGCTCCAATTACTAAGTTATCAGATTAGGAGGCTCCTGATGTCTAATCAGCAGAAAGAAAGACAACGTTTAGATGCTTTAAAAGAAAAATTAAATAATTATGCTTACTCTTACTATGTATTGGATCAGTCATTAATTACGGATGCAGAGTATGATGAGCTGTATCAAGAATTGCTCATGATTGAAGCTAAGTATCCGGAGTGGGTCACTTTGGACTCACCTAGTCAGAGAGTGGGTGACCAGCTGTTAGAAGGTTTTCAAAAGGTTAAACATGCTCAAACCATGTACTCTTTAAGTAATGCTTTTAATGAAGCAGACATACATGCTTTTATTAAAAAGGTAGAAGAAGTGGTTGGGTCTCAGCATTCTTTTATCTGTGAGTGTAAAATCGATGGTCTTGCCATTGCCTTAACTTATGAAGATGGTTTGTTTGTTCGAGGAGCTACACGAGGTAATGGTCAAACGGGAGAAGATATTACTCAAAACCTACGAACAATCCATTCCTTACCATTACGACTGAGAAAGCCCATTTCAGGTGAATTTCGAGGAGAAGCTTATATGCCTAAAGAGGTCTTTTTAAAATTAAATGAACAAAGAGATGAGGCAGGGGAAAGTCCCTTGGCTAATCCTCGCAATGCGGCAGCTGGTGCATTGCGACAGAAAGATCCCGCAAAGGCAGCAAAGAGGCAACTAAACATATTTATGTATAATTGCTCTAGTCAATCGGATATAGAGGCAACTTCTCAAGGAGAACTCCTAGAAGAGATGGAAGCTGTTGGCTTAAGAACGAACTCTTTTAGAAAAGAATGTCATAATTTTAATGAAGTATGGGAGTTTATCCAAACGGTTGGCCAAAAAAGGCACCAATTACCCTATGAGATTGATGGAGTGGTTATTAAAGTCAATGCTTTTGAATATCAAGAAAAATTGGGGCATACTATTAAAGCGCCCCGTTGGGCAATTGCCTATAAGTTTCCAGCAGAAGTTGCTCAAACAACTTTACTTAATGTAGATTGGACAGTGGGTAGAACTGGAGTAGTTACCCCTACCGCTATTATGGAGGCTGTTCAATTGGCAGGAACTACTGTTCAAAGAGCAAGTCTTCATAATGTAGATCTTATTGAAAAACTTGATTTACATATAGGTGATCAAGTCGTTATCCATAAGGCAGGAGATATTATTCCCGAAATATTAGAGGTTGATCTAACTAAAAGAAAGCGAGATGATCGACCGGTAGCTATTCCTACCGAATGTCCACAATGTCATGAAGAGCTAGTGAAAATTAAAGATGAAGTGGCTTTAAGATGTGTTAATCCTAACTGTCCCGCCCAAAGGTTGGCTCAGATTACTCATTTTGTTTCCCGATTAGCCATGAATATTGATGGTCTGGGTGAAAAAATTGTTGAGCAATTATTGGACCATCATTTGATTGAAAATCCGGCTGATCTTTATTATCTCAAGCAAGAAGACCTTTTAAAACTTGATAAGATTAAAGAAAAGTCAGCTAACAACTTGATCCAAGCGATTAATGAGTCTAAGGATAGGGGATTAGATCGATTACTATTTGCTTTGGGAATTCGTCATGTCGGTGCAAAAGCTGCTCGCCTAATTGCCGAAGAATTTGGTACAATAGAAACAGTGATGATTGCCGAGGCAGAACAAGTCGGTCAAATTGAGGGCATAGGTGAAATCATCTCTCAATCACTGGTTCATTATTTTCAACAAGAGTCTTCATTAAAATTGATTGATCGTTTAAAAAAAATAGGTGTCAAAACCGATTTTCAAACAACCGTGATTGGCACTCAACAGACCAATGAATTTAAAGGAAAGACTATTGTTCTAACTGGTAGTATGAATGCTTATACTCGTAATGAAGCAAAGCAAATTTTACAAAATTTAGGAGCAAATGTAACCGGCTCAGTCTCAAAGAAAACAGATATATTGATTGCGGGGACAGAAGCCGGCAGTAAATTAATAAAAGCTCGGGATTTAGGTGTTACAATCATAGATGAATCTACATTTATAGAAAAATTAGTAGAAAGTGGAATTAACGATGCAAAATAAATTGAAATGTATCACATTGCTAACCTGTCTTACTTTATTGTCAGGTTGCTTAAATAATTTAGAGGTAAAAAAAGAAGAAGCAGAACTGACACCTGAGAAGGTGATGGCCAGGTCAACTTCTAACCAATTAGCTAATGAAAATTATCGAGCTGTAATAACAGATGGTAAGTATCAACTCGGCCCCTCAGCTAGTGCAGACTACACATTATCTTCAACGGGCAATGCCTTTGCTTTCGAAGATGGTCTGTTACGTTTGTCACGAGAGGTGTTTCCTACCGATCAATACTTTTTACAAGAAGGCCAATTGATTGATGGTGATACACTGACTTCTTGGGTAGGCAGAGAAGCAGACAATAATCCAGCAGGCTTAAACCCTGCTATCCCTGTCGATAGTGGTGGTGCTAATCGTGAAACAACATCTTCTGACACTGATACTACTGTTGAGAATCAATCCCCTACTATTGAAGAAGCGACAGTAACTTCGGTTTTAGAAGATGGTCAAGAGGTTATGGTTGATGTAGAGGGTAATATCATTGATGAGAACGCCGGTAGGCCAGATCAGGTTGTCACTCAGGTTCAATCTACGCCTATTTACTTATCGCAAATTTTAGAAAAAAATATTATGGTTGAAACTGAAACAGGGTACAAGCTAGCAGGTATTGTTCTTGGCTTATCCATGAATTCGCGTTATGAGTACACCGACCCAGAGGGGGTTGTTTACGAAGAAGAAATCTCTATGGGAGAAATGCGTGAGCGCGGAAGAGCTTATGCTAATATAATTGTGGGTCGTTTAAGAGCAACCGAAGAATTGAGATCTATTCCTATTCTAGTGGGTATATACCGACAGGCACCTTCTGATGAAATTGTAGGGGGTAGTTTTGTCTTGGATGGTATTTCACGTGAGGGAAATGCGGTTTCTGATTGGAAAGAGCTTAATGAATACCGAGTTGCTCTACCTATGACTGATTCAGGTGTCGAAGCAGAAAAATACGCTTATTTTGATAATTTTTCTAAAGGCATTCGTGAGTTTTTCCCCAATCTGAATGGTATTTCCGGTCAAGTATTATATGCAGACGATCAGTTGAAAACATTAGATATTGAAATAGTCACACAGTTTTATCAAACAACAGAAATTACTGCTTTAAGTCAGCATGTGCTGGACACTGCGCAGAAAACATTACCTGAGAACATAGCAATTGAGATTAAAATTGTTTCTAATGCGGATACAGAAGCTTATATAGGTAGAAATGCAGGAGAAACGGAGTATCAATCACATATATTTAGACAATAAGAAGAGGGGGAAAAGAATGATTACACGCGAGGAAATTAAGCATGTTGCAAAATTAGCCAAATTAAGTTTTAGTGAGGAAGAACTGGACCAATTTGCTCCAAATATCCAAGAGATTGTTGAAATGGTTGAGCATTTACAAGAGGTGAACACGGAAGGTGTCGAGCCGACTTATCATGGTAACCAGTTGAAGAATGTTTATCGTGAAGATATCGCAGTCCCTAATCCGTCTTATCGAGCCTTATTGGATAATGCCCCAACAGTAAATGAAGGCTATATTCAAGTACCAGTGATTATCGAAGATGAAAAAGGAGATTAAGATGAAAAAATTCCCAACAACCATTACTGAGATGAAAAAAGGGCTAGAATCAGGAACATTTACAGCTGTCGAATTGCTTGAACATACCTACCGGCAAATTGAGACTTTGGAGAGTGCTGTTCAATCCTTTTTAAATTATGAAGATTTTAAAGAGCCGGCTTTTGAAGTGGCTAAAGCTGCAGATGAAGAAGGCTATTCGAATAATGATTCAAAATTATTAAAAGGCATTCCTATAGCAATCAAAGATAATATTTTAACAGCTGATTTTAAAACAACTGCAGCCAGTAAAATGCTTGAAGATTTTGTGCCAACTTATGATGCCTTTGTTATAAAACAATTAAAAAAGGCAGGAGCCATTATAGTGGGTAAGGTTAACCTAGATGAGTTCGCTATGGGAGGATCTACTGAAAATTCCTATTTTAAAACAAGTAAAAATCCTTGGGATCTTGAAAGAGTACCAGGAGGCTCTTCGGGGGGGTCGTCAGCAGCCGTAAGCGCTAGACAGGTGCCAGCAGCTTTAGGAACCGATACCGGTGGTTCGATTCGTCAACCTGCCTCTTATACAGGTATTGTTGGAATGAAGCCAACTTATGGTCGTGTTTCTCGTCATGGAGTGATCGCTTTTGCTTCTAGTCTTGATCAAGTCGGACCGATGACTTTAACAGTTGAAGATAACGCTTTACTTTTACAAGTGATTGCGGGGCATGATCCAAATGATGCGACCAGTTTAGCCGACGAAAAATTAGATTTTAGCAGTTTGATTGGTCAATCCATTGAAGGCAAGCGAATTGCTTTTCCTAAAGAATATCAATCAGAGGTCATTGATGCGGATGTTCGTCAAGCAATGGAAAAAGCAGCTGATTATTTTACAAGTAAAGGAGCAATCGTTGAAGAAGTTTCTCTTCCTCACTCTGAGTACGGGATTAATGTTTATTACATACTAGCTTCTGCGGAAGCTTCATCTAATTTACAGCGTTATGACGGTATTCGCTACGGTTATCGTTCAAAAGCAGCTGAAAATTTAGAAGAAATCTACTTAAAATCTCGCTCTGAAGGCTTTGGTCCTGAAGTCAAGCGACGATTAATGGTAGGGACTTATTCTTTAAGCTCAGGCGCCTATGATAAATTCTTCAAGAAGGCAGCGCAAGTGCGCTCATTAATTATTCAAGACTTTAAAGAAGTATTTGATCAATTCGATCTTATTATGGGACCGGTCACTAATTCGACAGCTTACAAAATTGGTGAACGCATTTCAGATCCGCTCAAAATGTATGTGGCAGATTTGTTGACAATCCCGGTTAATTTGGCTGGAATACCCAGCCTATCTGTACCTGCCGGCTTTGATAGCAAGGGCTTGCCTATTGGAATGGCACTCACAGGCCCAGTGGATAGCGAAGCCTTACTTTACCAAATGGCTTATGATTTTGAGCAAGGTCACGACTTTGTTAAGCAAGCACCTAAACTATAGGAGGATCTAGATGAATTTTGAAACAGTAATCGGACTTGAAGTCCATGTGGAATTAAAAACCCAATCTAAAATCTTTTCTTCCTCACCTGTTGGCTTCGGTGTGGATCCCAACGCCAATACCAATGAGAAAGATTGGGGCTATCCGGGAGCGTTACCGACTATGAATCGCCAAGCGATAGAATACGGAATGAAAGCTTCTCTAGCTTTAAATTGCCAGGTAGCTAAGCAGATGAAGTTTGATCGTAAAAATTATTTTTACCCGGATAATCCATCTGCCTACCAAATTTCTCAATTTGATCAACCGGTCGGGTCTAATGGATACCTGGATATTGAAGTAGAAGGAAAAAAACGTCGGATACGTATTGAACGTGTTCATTTGGAAGAAGATGCAGGAAAAAACACACACGGAGTGGACGGCTATTCATATGTTGATTTAAATCGCCAAGGTACGCCATTAATTGAAATTGTTACCGAAGCAGATATTCGTTCCCCTAAAGAGGCCCACGCCTTTCTAGAAGCCTTACGGGAGAGAATAATGTATACAGGCGTTTCGGATGTGAAAATGGAAGAGGGCTCTTTACGCTGCGATGGTAATATTTCAATTCGACCTTTTGGCCAAGAAGCTTTCGGGACAAAAACTGAAATCAAGAACTTAAATTCCTTTAATTATGTTCGCAAAGGTTTAGAGTTTGAAGAAAAACGTCAGGAAAATATTTTAAGATCTGGTGGTATCATTTATCAAGAAACACGTCGTTATGACGAGAAAACAGGACAAACGATTCTAATGCGTACTAAAGAGGGGGCGGCAGATTACCGCTACTTCCCTGAACCAGATCTACCACCGGTAACTATTTCACAAGAATGGATTGATCAAGTCCAGCAAACGATGCCAGAAATGCCAGAAGTGCGTCGTAAAAAGTATGTTGAGAATTATCAGCTTCCGGAATACGATGCCATGGTCTTAACCCTTCAAAAGGAAATGTCAGATTTCTTTGAAGAAACTATTCAAGAAGGAGCAGATGCAAAGCAAGCTTCCAACTGGTTAATGGGAGAAGTATCTGCTTATCTAAATGCACAACAGCTTGAGCTTTCTCAAACAGGTTTAACTCCTAAGAATTTAGCAGAAATGATCCAACTAATTGATAAAGGAACAATTTCTTCCAAAATTGCCAAAAAACTCTTCAAAATATTAGCTCAAGAAGGGGGCAACGCTAAAGAAATTGTTGAAGCTCAAGGAATGGCTCAACTTTCAGATCCAGCCCAATTGAAACCTTTGATTGAAGATATTATTGAAAATAATCCACAATCCGTTGAAGACTATAAGAATGGAAAAGATCGAGCTGTTGGATTTTTTGTAGGACAAGTTATGAAAAAAACTAAAGGTCAAGCAAACCCCCAAGTCGTTAATGAGTTAATCCTTGAAAAATTGCAAACAATGTAGCTATAAGGAATCATAAACGAGACAAGTGAAAACCGACATTTGTGTCGTTTTTACTGGATTCAAACAATTATAAGAAAAGCCATTTATAAAAGAAGATAGGAAGTGTAAAAATGAAAAATATCATATCGTCATTATTAATGACAATCGTCGGAACATTCTTAGTCGCATTAGCTATCAACTTAGTATCTTTACCGAACGAGTTGGGAGATGGCGGAGTTACTGGTTTTACCCTCTTTCTTCACTATACTCTAAACTTTGATATTCCTAAGACCGCCTTCGTTTTAAACGTGATTATTCTGATTATTGGTTGGAAATTATTGAGTAAAATGACGATTGTTTATACGCTCTTATCAATTGCTGCACTTTCGTTTTTTTTAAAAGTCGTTCAGCCTACCCCTTTCATTCCAGATAACCAATTAGTTGCTCCTTTAGTATCAGGGGTAATTATGGGAACAGGATTGGGAATTGTCATTCGTGGCGGTGGATCAACCGGAGGTACAGATATTCTTGCTTTAATTTTGAATAAGTATGTTGGAATTAGCGTTTCAAATGCTTTACTAATATTTGATGGAGTGATTATTTCCTTATTATTTTTTGCGATTGGTCTAGAAAAAGGCGCTATTTCCATTGTTGGGATTCTCCTGTATAGCCGAATCTTAAACTTCTGGGTTACAGGTTACAATCCTAAAAATGCACTGTTTGTTATTTCAGAAAAACATGAAGAAATTGGTAATGAAATTATGGATAAAGTTAAGCGCGGGGTTACTATCTTCTCTGGTTATGGCTTCTACTCAAAGGCTCAACGACAAATATTATATGTGGTGGTTTCCAATCGTCAGCTAATGGCGGTTAAAAAGATTGTTCATAATATTGACCCTAAAGCATTTATTGCGGTTAACGATGTTCAACAAGTGGATGGTGAAGGCTTTACCTTCTTACGTGAACCTGAAGAAATGACTTTAGAGACTGACGAAAGTATTTTAAATACAAATGGCTAATATAATGCTTTCTATTTCTTAAGAATAATTATAAAAACCTTGCATGATTTGGCACTGCACCCCATAAATGGGACAGAATAAAGAACACCTTTGTTAGGCTGTTTGTTGTCGGTATTGAACCGGTGACACCTAGCCTAATTTTTGTTGAACTCGCTTATGATTAACAGTTTTTTCTGTTTCTAAGTTGATTAAATGGGTGATTTTACG
>NZ_JBNUPN010000030.1:0-18271 GCF_050409405.1 Facklamia sp. P13069
AAGTAACCAGTCGGTTACCTCACCTACTCATCAACCCTATTTGACAAAGAGCCAATAAAAGCAGCACAAGTCTGACTTGTGCTGCTAAGTTAAAATTTTGATTAGAACTCAACTTTTTCAGATTTAACACGACCTTTTTCATTAACATAGTATAAGTCTACACGGTCAGTGAAAGGTGTTGCGTCTGCTCCTACACCATCTTTACGAAGTGAAACTTGTAAAGCTTTATGATCAAAGCCTTCAGTTTCTTTGAGAACTGATTTCATAACCTTCATGATAGAGATTGGTGTTTCAGGTTCTTTTAATGTAACGATTGCTTTACCTTTTTTCAATGCTGCTGCAACTAAATCTTCAACTTGATCAGCTGGCGCTCCAAAGATTAAATAGTAGTCGCCTTCTTTTTCTAAGTCTTCAGCTTTACGAACTTGAACAGAATCATGCGTTTTCTTAGCTAATTGCATGATGTTAGCCATCAAAGGGCGAGATCCAGTTGAGCGGTGTCCAGCAATAATTACTGAAGATTTTTCTGCAAAAGCCTCTTCAATTGCGTTTGCTACTTTCTCGTTAAATAATCCATCTTCAACAAATTTACCTAAAATTGCGTTCATAATTAAACCTCCATATAGTTAGTTATGTGTATAGGTTCACAATATCACAAATTTTACATTTTGCAAAGGGGTTGGCCTCATCTTTTCACTTATAAACAAAAGATGTGATTTTTTATTTATTTAGATTTATAATAAAAAAGACTTTATTTAAAAGGAGCTAGTCCGATATCAAATAAGCACCTACTAAAAATGCTTGCTAATCGTATCAAAAAGTCAGCCGCTGACTTTTATCATGAGATTGTTATAGAAAAATAAAAACACAGCTAGATAATAATAAATTAAGACGGACTATTGGATAATCTGTTGAAAATATAGCTTTTGCACCGGAGGAATCAAATATAAGGTTAGGTTTCGCCAATCCTCATGAGAAAGCTAAACCTCAATTAGGTGAAACAGTCGTCGATTTAGCTTGTAGTAAAGTTTTTGATGCTTTTTATTGCGGCTAAAACGGCTGGTAAAGAATGAACATCTGCACTTAATGGTATTAAAGTCCCACTACTTGACCCGATGGCTGTCTCACCAGTATTAGCCAGTGCGCCAATTACTGCACCTTCACCACAGATACACGTTAGAATAAATGGTCATCCTAAAGGTCATCTTATTGCATAAATTAATGGTTCACCCATTCCAAAAATACCTACTGGTAAGCCACCCTTTATCATTGAGATCAATTACTTGTTCTGACGATCTTTAACTCTTAAAAAGCTTCTGTTATGTATGAAAATGAGAAGCTGACTGAGTACAATCTTCTACTTAATTTAGACTTTGGTCTTCCTAAGGATCGTGAAGCGTCTTTAATCAGTTTGTTCTTTCGCTTTAAAAGACAATCATCTCTTCCAAGTTAAAGTTTTATTTCTTGACGGCACAAAGCTGTATGCGCCGGTGCTGATAAGTATTCCTTGCGCTTATGCTCAACCTAAGATTGTTGTTGAGAGAGTATTCGATCGCAAGAAGGGTGTAATTCTAGTATGCGAACAGCTTGGAGGAGAAAAAAGACAATAAATAACCTGGGTCTCTTCTTAATGGCTATAAAACTCACCCAATCAGTTCATTATTTACGAACTTCCCACCCCTTTAATGCTTGCTGGTCACTATTTTTATTCTTTAAACCACAAAAACAGTGGCGAATCTCATATTTGATGATTCGCCACTGTTTTTAAGGCTTTTGGTCCAGCCTCTTAATTGTTTAATAAATTATAATAACAATTTTTAATGATAAGAACCTTGGTGCCATAAGGACACTTGCCCTTGCCGTAAAGATTGTTGAACATCAATAATCCTTTGATTACTACTTCCTCTAAATTGCAAACTGAGGTCTTTTTTGTCATTATCAAAGCGACCGTCGACAAGCACATCCACTAATGACAAGAGTTCTAGTTTATCAGAGGAATCTTTTAATAGCTCTTCCCAATAATAACCCGACCAAGACCAAATGTCTTTACGGTCTCCATAAATAGATCGCACTTTTTTGACTAAGGGAATTAGAATTGGTGTAGAAAGAAAGGGTTCGCCACCCAATAAGGTTAAACCTTGAACATAATCATGGGCTAAATCTTCAATAATCTGATTTTCAAGTTCTTTAGTATAAGGCACACCATAATTGAAGTTTTGGACCCGACGATTAAAACAACCCTTACAATTAAAGAGGCAGCCGCTGACATAAAGACTATTACGTACTCCTTCCCCATCCACAAAATTAAAAGGTTTATAGTCTGCTATCTTTCCTAAACAATAATCTTGGGCTAGCCATTCTTTTGGTTTAGGATTTTTGAAATTTTCAATCACTGGTCACACATTCTTTCGGTTAAATGTTTTTGACGGGATTGAATCTCCTTATGACGTCCTTTGACCATCGGTCTTATATTCGGATTACCGAGGTAACCACAGGTTCTCTTCACTACATCACAAGTTTCAGGATTACGATTGTCACATTGCGGACAAGCAAAACCTTTTTCTGTAGGATTAAATTCTCCTTGGAAGCCACATTCATAGCAATGATCGATAGGGGTGTTGGTCCCTAAATACCCAATTTTGTCATAGGCATAATCCCAAACTGCTTCTAAGGCCTTAGGATTTTGACGTAAATTGGGATATTCACAATAATGAATAAAACCTCCTGAAGTATATGGAGCATAGTCCTTTTCGAAATCAATTTTTTCAAAAGGATTTGGACTTTTACGCACATCATAATGAAAAGAATTAGTGTAATAATCCTTGTCTGTCAAATCCTTAATAGCACCAAATTTAGCTCGATCTAAACGGCAGAAGCGATCCGTCAAGGACTCACTCGGAGTCGAATAAACAGAGAAATGATAATCGTATTGCTGAGCTAATTGATCGGCCTTCTTTTTAAGTTCTTGGATTACTTTCAATGAAAAAGTTTTAGCCGCGTCATTCTGCTCCCAATTAGAACCAAAGAAATAAGCCGTAATCTCATACAGACCAATATAACCTAAAGATATGGTGGCGCGCTTATTTTTAAATAATTGGTCAACATTCTCATCAGCTTTCAGATAATGACCAAAAGCTCCTTCACGGTATAGAATTGGAGCATTCTCCGTCTTAGCTTGTTTGACTCGCTCTGCTCGATACACAAGAGCTCGACCGACAACTTCCAGGCGATCATGCAACAATTCCCAAAAATTATCGAAGGAATGATCCGACTCCATAGCGATACGGGGAAGATTTAAGGTGACTACCCCTAAATTCATTCGTCCACTATTTACTTCTTTTCCTTTTTCATCTTGCCAACCTTGAAGAAATGATCGGCATCCCATTGGCACTTTAAAGCTTCCAGTTAGTTCCTTGATCTTATCATACATTAGAACATCTGGATACATCCGATTACAAGCGCACTTGAGGGCTAATTGTTTAATGTCATAATTGGGATCTTTCATTAAAAGATTAGTTCCCTTGCGTAAGCTGAAAACTAATTTAGGAAAAATAGCTGTACGGTGTTCTTTACCTAAACCATTCAAACGAATTTTCAATATAGCTTTTTGAATTTCGCGTGCATACCAAGATGTTCCTAAACCAAATCCAAGTGTAGTAAATGGTGTTTGACCATTTGATGAATAAAGTGTATTGATTTCATACTCCAAACTCTGCATGGCATCATATATATCTTTTTGCGTTTTATTCTTAGCAAAATTCTCAGCCTGTTGAGGATCATCCGTCAATTCTTTAGCTAAGCTAAGATTCTTCTTAAAATTTAAATCCGCATAAGGAGCCAGCACCTCATCAATTCGATCAATCGAGCATCCCCCGTATTGACAAGAAGAAACATTGGCAATAATTTGAGCAATTTGTGCTGTAGCTGTATTGATAGATCGCGGACTTTCCACTTCTGCATTCCCTATATGAAAACCGTGCTTCAGCATAGTCTCAATATCAATCAAGCAGCAATTAGTCATTGGACTATAGGGCGAATAATCTAGATCATGAAAATGTATGTTCCCCTTCAAATGTCCATTAGCTACTTGCTCGGGCAGCATATTCAAGCCAATGGCTTTGGCCGTAACCCCACAGGTAAGGTCTCTCAAGGTGTTAAAAACACGACTATCCTTATTGGCATTTTCATTGACTAAAGTCGGATCGCGTTTAATCAGTTGATCCATACGGTCCTGTAACCGCATCTGCGATTGATAGTCTGCTAATTTAGTTTCAGCAAAAGCGACATATTTATTTGCGGCTGTTTCCAATCCTCGCTTGTTTAATTGCTCAATAACCGATTGCTTGATGTCAGAACTGTTCATCAAGTGAACAACTTGTCTTTCTATTTCATTACATATACCTTCAATTAAAACATGGTCTTTGGTATCTAACGCTTTTTTTAGTGAGGCTTTTAGTTTCCCCCTAATAAACTTTTCAATACTGCCGTCTCTTTTATTTATTTTAATTCTAACTTTACTCGATTGTTCTTGTTTTAATGTTGCAGTTTGAACCATTGTCTTATCGTCACTCCTTTATAAATACTGGTAATCTTCGTCCTCCATTGCTTCTACTCGGCCCATTAAATAACCGGAACCTACTTGAGAGAAAAAATCATGATTAGTTGTTTCTGTCGACAGACCGTTATAGACTATTGGATTAATATCTTGCGCACTCGCTCCATCAAATACTGCTTCAAAGCCTAGATTTTGTAATGCCTTATTGGCATTATATTTAACAAAGCAATCTACTTCTTCTACCCAACCAATCTCTGTATATACCTCCTGAGTATATTGGGTTTCATTCATATAGAGATCAAACACTAAATTATAGGCCCATTCTTTAAGTTGAGCTTGTTCTTGATCACTTAATTCTTGATAACCTAATTGAAATTTGTAGCCTAGATAGGTTCCATGAACCGACTCATCACGAATAATTAGCTTGATAATTTCAGCCACATTGGCTAGTTTATTATTTCCTAAATAGTACAAAGGGGTATAAAAACCACTATAAAAGAGAAAGGATTCTAGAAAAACACTGGCTATTTTTTTCTTGAGGCCGTTAATTATTTGTTCTTTACTCTCTTTTCCAGAAGGTAAAAGATAAACATCTTCAATTACTTTAGCCTTGTACTGCAAGGAGGGATGATTATTCCCCCACTCGAAGATTTCATCAATGGTAGCTGAATCGTTTAAAGAAATAAAAATAGTCGAATAAGATTTGGCATGGACTGATTCCATAAATAAAATATTATTCAGCACTGCCTCTTCGTGAGGGGAGCGAATATCATTTCGCATGACATTTGCGCCTTCTTCTGATTGCAAAGTATCTAAAAGAGTCAATCCCACAAAAGCTTTATTGACCACATCTTTTTCAACCTCAGTCAGTGAACGCCAATCTTTCAAATCGTTTGAAACTGGAATACGCGTATCTAGCCAGAACTGAGAAGTTAATTTTTCCCAAGTCATTTTATCTACTATGTCTTCAATACGATTCCAATCAATAGCTTGATAATGTAAATAATTGGTCATAATTTCCTCCTAAATCATACATGACTCACATTGATTAGCTCCAACAATCTCACCATCCAGACTATGTGTTCGGACATAGTAAAGTGACTTAATCCCTTTAGAGAAGGCATAGTGACGTAAAATATTCAAATCACGTGTAGTCATTTGATTAAGCCCTGCTTTTTTCCACTCATAAAGACCTGCTGGAATCTCTGATAGCATAAATAAAGTCAAAGACATTCCCTGGTCAATATGCTTTTGAGCGGCGGCATAAACATCTATAATTTTTCTTTGATCCATCTCGTAAGCTGTTTGATAATAGGGCAGCGTTTCATTTGAAAGTCCTGGAGCTGGATAATAAATGGCCCCATTTTTCTGTTCTTGCCTTAATTCCATTCGATGAGTAATCGGGTGTAAGGAAGCAGAAGTTTCATTAAGGTAAGAGATTGACCCATTCGGTGCAACAGCTAAACGATTACGATGATAAAGACCATCTACTTTAACCTTAGCTGCTAGATCTTGCCAATCTTTAGGAGTGGGTAATTTTACAGCTTTGAAAAGTTCAGCCGCTGCCATTTCTTCAAATTTAAAAGCTTCCTCAATATAAGGAGCAAAATAAGACCCGTCTGCATATTTTGATTGCTCAAACTTGTGGAATGTCTGCCCTTTTTCTTTTGCTAATTTATTAGATGCAAGCAAGCTATAGTAGTTGAGAGCCATAAAATACGCTTCAATAATTTCGATAGATGCTTTAGACCCATAAGTGATTTTATTTTTTGCTAAGAGAGTGTGAAAGCCCATCGCTCCTAAGCCAATAGTATGATAAAGATCATTACCATTTTGAACCGTTGGCACTTCGGCAATTTTAGTTTTATCAGAAACGGTGGTTAAAGCTCGCACAGCCACTTCTACTGACTTACCAAAATCAGGACTGGTCAACATTTTTTCCATGTTAGTGGAAGCTAAGTTACAGGAAATATCGCTACCTAATCTTTGATAAGATAAATCATCGTTTAAGAGTGAAGGTTCTTGAACTTGAAAAATCTCTGAACAGAGGTTGGACATAATGATTTTTCCATGGACTGGATTCGCTCGATTAACTGTATCGATATTAATGATGTAGGGATAGCCGGATTCTTGCTGTAATTTAGAAATTTCTGTTTCTAACTCACGCGCTTGAATTTTCTTTTTACGGATTCTTGGATTATCTACTAAAGCTTGATAATTCTCACTTATATCAAAGTATGAAAAAGGGAGACCGTACTCTTTTTCGATGTCATAAGGGCTAAAAAGATACATTGGTTGATTGTTTTTTACCAACTCATAAAATTTATCAGGCACTACAATTCCTAGAGAGAGAGTTTTGACACGGATTTTTTCATCGGCATTTTCTTTTTTACACGATAAGAAAGCTAAGATATCTGGATGGAAAACATTTAGGTAAACTACACCTGCCCCATTCCTCTGCCCTAACTGATTGGAATAAGAAAACGAGTCTTCTAACAATTTCATGACAGGAACGACACCTGAAGAAGCATTTTCAATCGCTTTAATAGGGTCGCCCGCTGCTCGAATATTAGACAAATTAACGCCAACTCCGCCTCCTTTTCTTGAAAGTTGCAAAGCTGAGTTAATGGCTCGACCAATCGACAGCATGGAATCATCAACATCTAACAAGAAGCATGACACCATTTCACCTCGACGCTTTTTACCTGCATTTAAGAAAGTAGGTGTAGCGGGTTGATAGCGTTGCGAAATTAATTCTTCAGCAATAGCCATAGCCAATTGTCGGTCTCCATCTGCTAAATACAAGGCATTCATAGCCACTCGATCTATGAACCCTTCCAGATATTGACGACCATCATTTGATTTTAAAGCATATTGATTGAAAAACTTGTAAGCAGCCATAAAAGATTTAAAGTTAAAATTCTTAGCTTGTAAGAAGTCATATAGTTTCTTGATAAAAGCATAAGGATCTTTATCATTTACATCAGCTTCTAAATATTTATTGATGAGGTCTTCTTCTAAGTAATCATTCTCCAATAAATAATTTAAGCGATCCTCTAAAGACGCAAACTTTGGACTATTGGCTTCAATTTCTTCTTGGTAATAAGCTTCCAATGCCTTTTGATCTTTATAAAGAGGAATAGCTCCATCTTCCGGTATATTCAATTGATTATTCCATTGGAAATAGCTTTTTTTCTTTAATGATTGTCTCTCAGTCATTCAGCATTACCTCCTTAATATATGAAACATCTGACTCGTTTCCTTGGAATTCAAACTTATGAATTAAAGGAATTTGATAGTCACGACTAATGTCTTTAGCAGTAAAACAAAATAATTGGGCGAAATTCAAATTACCACCACCTACTACTCCGCGACAATTTTGTCGATTAACTTCATTTTCAAAAAAATCATCCACTAAGTCTCTTACCACTTCTTGATAAGTGGGAACAATCAATAAATAGGGCTGATTGACTATCATGTCACATGTAAGATCGTCCAATTCTAATTGGTAATCAGCTGATAGTTTTTCAACAAAACGACGGGTTTGACCTGTTAAGCTAATAAAGACAATCGCTAACATTGACTGATTAGCCTCTCAATTACATCCGGTTGGAAACCAACAACAGGAGCTGATTGCCCGATGAGAACAACTGGCAAACTCTGACAATTGAGTTCTCTTACTTCTTCTAAGTAACTTTCGTCTTCGACATTTTTTTCTAAATAGTTAAGACCTTTGCTATCTAAATATCTTTTTAAGAAAACGCACTGTCCGCAACCCGTTTTACTATATAATGTGATTTTTTCCATAAAATGCTCCTCCTCGACAAAAAACGGCTTTCCCTTCCCAGGAAAGCCGATGGTAAAATCAAAAGAAAGCAAAGCATAGGTGTACCTATACTCACTACTAAAGAATATTTCCAAAGATCACTAAACCCTGAGAAGTGATAAGTGTAATAAATAACCTGGCGATCTGACTTATGAGCGAGCTCAAATACAGTAGCATAGGGACTGTGTAGGATTCTAACCTGCTTCCCCAGAATTATTTACATTTTGTCTATATATTGTGTCTTAAAGTTAGATTAACACAAGATGTTGGGTTAGACAAGAGCAATTATCGAAATAAAACAAATCAATTAAAAGCAAAAATAATAGCCTAGTTAATCACAGTTAAACTGTGATTAACTAGGCTAGTTTAGTTTCCTGGCGGGAACGTGTGAGAATCGAACTCACCCAAGACGCTCTTAACGCCTCATACTGGTTTTGAAGACCAGAGGGCACACCAGAACCCATCCGCTCCCAATTAAAATCTTTAAAGAAGACTCTTATAATATTAACAATATTTAAAGGAAAACGCAAGTGCTTTTATGAGTCTATTAAGAAACATTCTTTAAGCAAAAGGGGCTGTATCTTTTAGATACAGACCTCCAATGAATTATTATTCTGCTTCAGCTTTTTCGTTTGATTCAACTTTCTTATCTTTACTATCCTCTTTGTGGATTGAATAAGTAATGATTACCGGAGTCCCTTCTTCTGGTAAAATCTCACCATTTCCTGAAAACGCTACTTCCCCTCTTTTTTCAACGGCCCCGTAGGTATAAGTAGCATTTGAAATAAGTCCGACTGGGCATGAATCTAAACAAGTGATACAACCTGTATGTTTATCATGGGCACGCCCTTTATTTCCACCAAAGCGGAATTCAAAGTCATTGCCATTAGAATCAATAATTGTTTCACTTAGGTTGTATTCTTTTTCAGCACCTTCCCAAGTTACTTTAATATCCATTAAATCCCCTGCAACATGCGTTTCTTCCGCATTTTCAGCCGTCATATTATCGCCTGGTTCTGCCCCGATTTCTATTAAAGCTTCATAGAATTTATTTTGATTAGCAGTTGTTCCGAATACCGATTTTCCACCAAAATTACCATCATCGAAGACCACGGCATGACGGGTAGATGTTTCTAAGTATTTTCCATTTACGTAAGCATATATCGAAATGGTGCCTGCTTCCTTATCGACCACCATCGGGTTTTCCTCTGTCGGTAAATTTGCAGGAGCATCTTCCTTTGCAAGTGTTGGGACAGATAAAGATAAAACGGTAACGAAGGCAAAGACAAGTGTCATTAATTTTTTAATCATTTTGTTCATATTATTCATCCTTTCAAAATTAAACTTGCTGACTTTTTAGCTTTCGATCTTTCAACCAAAAGTAAATCATTAAAAGAGTCATGACTATCATCAAAATTAAAGTAATCATTTTAATTTGACCTATCTTCATATCTAAAAAAAACATATCGCGAACATTATAATAAAAAATATTAGGTGATTTAACAAGCATTAAAGTAACGACACTAATAAGTCCTAGGAAGTAAGTTATTGGTTTTATCTTGAACAAAAAACTTACCATGATAAATAGAACAAAAACTATCCAACACAAAACCCAAGTATGCACTCGCATTTCTAACCATACCCAATATGACATTAAAGCGCTTGCTAGAAGAGCAAAAATAAACCCTGAGCAAATTGCTATTAGTAAATTATGCCATTTGAACATCCAAAAACCTCCTTTGCTATTTAATCTTCCAATTTAACATTTAGCCAGCGCTGAAATAAATTCTTTCGTATTTGATCTGCCTTTTTAACAACAGGGGTATTAATTAAAGCTTTTTTTAAAGGTCTAGAGCTTGAGTAAGGACTGAAATCAAAATCTTCCGCTATTAAAGAACCCATTGAGAGACTATTAACAGAAACATTAAAAGAAGTCCATTGATCCTCAAATAATTCAGGATTTACTAAATAGACCGCTGCTAATGAATCCCAATTATAAAAGCCTTTAATACCATACTCATCTTCATTATCGACAAACCAAGGTTCTGCATAGTTTTGAATTAAATGAGCAATGGCCGATTGTTGGTTAGAAAAAGCTTCTTCATATTCTGATCGAGTAAATAAAAGATCTAAACAGTGATTAGCTGTTAAAATAGAAACATTTCTTCCCTTAGTTAAAACGGTAAAAGCAGCCTGCGGATCAATGGAAAAGTTCATTTCTCGCATTTCTTGCTTGTCAAAGATCAACGGCTGAGTAATCCCACCCATTAAGACAAGTTGTTTAACTTTTTTGAAGAAATTACTGTCTCTTAGATAGGCCCCTTGCAAGTTGGTCATTGAACCGACTGCAATAATGATTAACTCATCTTTATATTTATTAGCCAAATCTACCAATAGCTGGCTTGCTGGTGTTAAATAATCAGCTGTTTCACTTGCACCTTTTGCATAAGGAATTGAATGAAGGCCAAGTTTGCTTATTAATTGACGGGTCGATTGGTCTACTTGCTCAATGGTCGAATTCCCAAATGTCGAAGTGATACCCACTATAGCGACTTCTGGACTCCCTAATAAATACATCAGCGCCAAACCATCATCAATGTCGCGATGGGGTGTGAAAAAAGTATTATCAAAATCAATTAAAACTTTCATTATCCCTTATTCCTCCTCATCTACTTCAAGCTTTTGGGCTACTTCTGGATTTTTCTTCTTAATAAATTTCCCTAAAAAGGCTGTGCCGAATACTAGTAAAGCCACTAATATTATTGATAGTGAAAAAGAGGCATCACTAGGTTCTAAAGCCTTATCGCCAACATTTACAAAAATAAATGTCCCCGGCAAAATGCATATGAGAGAAATCCAAAGATAGTCCCAGAATGAGATATCCGTTAAGCCAAAAGCATAGTTTTCAACATTATAGGGAATTACAGGCATAATTCGAGCCAATGCAAGAACTAACTTTAAATGTTGGTTATCGGTGGTCAATATCCCTTTGGAACTAGGATATCTTTTAAATAAAAATTTTTGTGCCGGTTGCCTAAATAAATAGCGCGAAATTAAAAACATGAAAGTTAGATTCAAAGCCGCACCTATAAAAGTCAAGATGGAGCCTAACCATAATCCAAATCCCATACCTCCAGCAAAAGCTAGGAAAGGAACAGGGAAAAACCCCATCGGTAAGAAAACCCAAAGTAATACATAAATCCATTTTGCAGAAGACCCTGATTGTAAGATTATTTCTCGTACACGCTCGGTTGAAAAATTTAAGGTCAGCCAGATAGTTAAAGCTACTAAAGCAATCACTAAGCAAACCTTAAACCATTTACTTAGCTGCTTTTTTTGCATGGCGTTCATTATAAATCGATTTAACAATATAAATGACAATTGTTACAGCAAATAGTGACATTAATCCAATAAATAATTGTTTACCGCCACCACCGAAGTTTTGTCCAATATAAGAATAAACAAGAGTAGCCGGTAATTGACCGATTCCGGTTGCTAAAAAGAATGGCCAGAATTTCATAGAAGTTAAACCAGCTGCATAAGAGACTAGGTCAAAACTAACAAATGGTAATAAACGGCAAACTACAATGGTGTACTTTCCATATTTTTCAAAAAACATATCTAAAGATTTTAAGGCTGTTTTACTGGTAATCTTGGCAACTGCGTCGCGTCCCAAAATTTTAGCAATGTAAAAGCATAAGGTCGCTCCAGCCATTGAAGATGTCCAAGACAATACCGCTCCCCAAAACCATCCAAAAATGGCAGCATTAGATAGAGTGATTAAGAAAGCAGGAATGGGTGAAAGAATCGATTGCAAAATCATCAAGAAAAAGGAAACACCAGCAGCAACATTTCCGTAAGAACGAATATAAGCAATTGTCTCTTCTAAATTAACTGCTTTCATGGCTGAAATAGACTCGTTAATAAATGACTGCACCGAGGGAATAAAGAGATAAGATAAAAGTGATAATACAAGTACAACAATCACTGCCAATTTATTTTTTTTCATAAGAACCTCCTAAATATTAAACTCCACCACCATCAAAATTTTACATTTTTATAACAATTCCTCGATTTGCTCTAGTAATTGCTTTTCATTGATTAGGCCAATATGATGGTATACTACCTCTCCTTCTTCATTTATAAAAATAGTAGCGGGCAAAAAGGTAGCTTGTAGGGACATCATGGTTGAAAAGTTAACATCATAGAATACAGGAAGAGTCAAATTAAGGTCTTCTAAATATTCAATCACTGCTTCTTTAGTTTCGCCAGGTTGCGAATTAGTGGCATTGATCATATAAAAATCAATATCCTCTTGGTAATCTTCCCAAGCCGTTTGAAAATAAGGCATTTCTTTTTTGCATGGTGGACACCAAGTTGCCCAAACATTAACAACCATAGGTCGACCAAAATTTTCAGATAAAGTCATTGATTTATCTACTTGATCTTTAATCCTTACACTATCTACATTAAGATGACCATATCGATCTTGTTTTTCTTCATTTGTGCTATTAAGCTGACTACTTTCTTCCCTTGAAGTTTGAAGAGATACTTCTTTTCCTTCAATAGCCCCTTCGCTTGTTTTGTTAAATGTTAAATCGATCTCATTGACAGTTTCCTGAATTGTTTCTTTTTTATCGATAGATAAACTTTGATCTTGAACTTTGTTATAAATAAAGCCCCCCAGACCTATAATAGCGATTAAAAGCAAACCATACGTTAATAACTTTTTCATTGTATTCCTCCTAGACTAGTTGTAGTAAAAGCGTTTCTAAGATGCCTGATATTGTTAATAAACCGAAAAGGATTAAAAACCAGCCTGAAGATAGATTGACTAAGTGATAATGTTCCTTGATAAATGTAAGGACTTTTTTACTTTCATCTACCAATAATGCAGACAGAATGAAAGGAATACCTAAACCTAAACAATAGCTAATTATAAGCAAAAATGAAGTCCAGCTAGTAGCGACACTGGCTATATAAGTTAATGCAGAAGCCAAAAATGTTCCAACACATGGCGACCAAGAAATGGCAAAGACTAGACCAAATAAATAAGGATTGGCCACATAGGAACCTCGCGAATGAGGCCTTAACTTAGTCATTAGCTTTTGACCATTAAGATAATCGACACCCATAATAATCATAATGCTTCCTGCGATAAAGTTAACGACTTGTCGGTGCATCATAAAAAAGGATCCTACAGTGGACACAAAAAGACTTAATAAGATAAATATCGTAGAAAATCCTAACATAAATAAAATTGCTTTAATGAGGGTTTGTTTAGTAGAGCTCTCCCCTTCACTGCCTGCAAAGAATGCAATATAAAGTGGAAGCATTGGCAGTAAGCAAGGAGAGACAAAAGTCATTAATCCCTCGATAAATAATAATAGATAGTCCATATTTTTAAGCTCCTTTCTCACAAAGATTATCATGCCATTGGAGTCATTCAACTAAAAGTAATCACGCTAGTATAAATAAATTAATTATTTGAAAGTAAGCCGCTATTCGCATTATGTGATTGAATAATTAAGCTTTTTTAAAAGGTCTTATCTCCTCTGCCCCACCTGATACAGCAAAATCTAAGAATTGATCCATAACTTGCCAATGCTTAATAGAATCATTCGCCTCTCCAAAAGTTAAACCTAAAGGAAAATCAATGGTAAACATTCTAGGTGGTCTCGATTTGGCTGCCACTTTAGGTAAGTGCATAATTGAAGCGGTACGGATCCCTTGCTTTTCTACTTCTCTTTGGATTAGCCCAACGGACTGATGGCAAATATATCAGCCAGGAGAAAGGAGTACCAAATCTACTTGATCTTCAACTAACTGACGGGCAATCGCAGGTGCTGTTTCATCAATTAGTAAATTTACTTTTGGTATATAACCCATTAGGCCATAATGGCGCGGTGCAACAGAGCCGATTTTGCCCTTTGTTGCCATCTCTTGAAGCATCTGTATGGGAAAGACACAGTTTAAATCTTCATCTGCCGGTCCATGATCATAATGATCATGAGTAATCATAATATTTTCCACCCGACTATCCCCAGGAATCATTCGGAAAGTATGATCTCCCTTAATATTAAAAGGGGCATCGCTTTTCAAATGGGTTCCTGCTGTTGTGATAAATGCTACCCTACACTCTGAAAGAGGCTTAGTTAATTCAACATTAGAGGGGGCTTCATCGATGGTAACCACCATTCTTTTGGCTATGGCTGCAATGATATTTTCTTTAATACTTCTCTTTTTCATTCGAATCCCCTTCTATGAATAATAGACTTGAGTGATTGCTTTCATTGAGTAACCCTTACGAAATAGATACTGGCAATATTGCATCTTAAGAAGTGTTCTAAAGACACCTTTTTCTTTAAAACGACGGTCCGAGGTATAAATGAACTGATCTGCTACAACTAATTCTTCACCCTTAGCCTTGTTTCGTAAAAATAAATCATAGTCTTCCATTAAAGATAAAGCATGAAAACCTCCTAGTTCCCAATAGTAATCTTTTGTCATAAAAATCCCTTGATCACCGAAAGCTATCTGTCGATGTTTAAGTCGCCAATTTGATCCATAAGCAATCGCTCTTAGCCATAAATTATCTGTTTGAAAGTCTAATGGAAAAGCTCCAATCTTTCCTTTCAGCAGACTACTCAGGATGACCTTTTTAGGAGAACGTTTAAAGTAGCTATCTGCATGTAAGAATAAAAGATAGTCTCCTTTGGCCTTTTTAGCCCCTACAGCTAATTGACTACCACGACCCTTTGGACCATTCAGGACTTTATATTGATTTTCGCTAATAAATTCTTGAGTTCCATCTTCACTACCACCATCTACAAACAGAATTTCAATTTCTTCGTCCTTTAAATGCTGTAGATGCTTTAAAGTTTGAGGTAATATTTTTCTTTCGTTATAAACTGGAATAATCACACTGATCAAATAATTCATAAGGTAATATCCTCCAACTTTTCAATATAAGCTTTAATTTCTTGTAAGAAAACAGGGCTAATAAAGCGGGAGATGGTTTCAAAAGAGTGGTCATTTGACTTAACTTTTTGTGCTTCTAAATATTGAACATAAGCCATCGAACACCAAGTGACTCCTCTTAAACAAGTAAAATGAAGATATTGTTTAAGCTTATCTTTATTAATTTTCACCTGGGAGGACTTATCATACTCTTTAATGAAAGCGGAGATTTGCTCATATGAAAGTAAGTGATCTGTTTTCCATAATGTGGTTGTGGGAGCTAGAAAATGAGCGATATCTTGTTCCCTCTCACCAACCAAAGGCTTCTCCCAGTCAATTAAATAGGAATCACCTTTAGAATTAATCAAAAAATTATGTGAATTAAGTTCTGTATTAATAACGCAAGGATTGCTTAATTTATTATTGAACGAATATTTTTTCAGACCTGCCATCAATGCATCGATTAGATCAATAACCTCAAGATCTCTGCCCTTCCATTTTTGATAATGACTATACATGTCAACAAATTCCTGATACATCAGTTGGAAGGGATTATTAGCCTTAATAAGATGAGGAATGGTCTGGCTATCTACACTATGGATTCTAGCCAAAATATTAGCAGCTTTGGATAAGTCCTTTTGATAGTCTAAGGGATGACCGGGGAGGTATTCTTCAATTAAATAACCCTTACCTAACAACTTAGTATGAGGCTGGCATTGATATACCTTCGGCACAACCCCTGAAGAAGCCAAACCCTTCAGTGCCAAGTATTCATATTCAATTTGATTGTCTAAATTCATTTGCGAACCTAAAGCAATCCTAAAAATCTTTCTGCCCTTATCAATTAGAAAGTTGGCATTATATTCCCCCTGATTAAAATAAACTGCATCTGGATCTCCTGATAGATAACGCACCACATCTTCCCGCGTGTCTAGGTCACGAATGGTTTCTGTCAACGCATAGGAAAGTTTTGCTGCAGAAACTTTATTGATCGTCCTTTGGCATACTTCATCGTGTGAATAATTCTCTAAATCAAAAAGAGACTTAGAGAACAAACGGCTGGCTATAATGCCATAACCTCCATCTAAGGTAGGAGCTAAAACAACATCTTCAGTGTCTAGCATGTCAATCATTTGCTCAACCAAAGATTGCTTGATGTCAACTAGATCACAGCCTAATAAAAGAACTTTATCATAGCCACGGTTAAAAATTTGCTGCATGGCTCGCGACATTCGTTCTCCTAAATGAGCTGTTTCAAGCTGGCCGAATATCTTATCACTATCAATAGCTAAGTATTTTTGAATGGCTAATTTTTGATCAGCAGGTGCTACAAAAAGAAAGATGTCTGCATCCACCTTACAAATTTCTTTGTAAGTTTGTTGTAAAAGGTGAATCGATAGATGGTGAATATCTTCCTTAGGTAAAAACCCTTGTAATCTAGTTTTGTTATATCCAATTAAAGGTAATTTGACAAAATAAATAATTGCAGTCGACATTATATGGCTCCTATCTTAATTTCGCATTCTTTAGTCTGAGGATGGAATAAAAAAATTAATAAACAACCTATCAAATTTCCAACTCCTAAAAGTGGTAATCCTACTAGGAAATACGGATACATAATTAAAAGACTTTTATCTGTAAAAAAGCTCATAATAATTAGTTCAGACAGAGAAACGATCAACAGTATCGCCCAATGTGTTTTCCAAGAAAATTGATAACAAAATTGAATCCAGCTTTTAGTTTTAAATAGAGCAATAATAGCAATTAAAATAATGAAAATAGCTACAACATACCAAATCCAATGATAGTTTTCAGCAAACCAAAACTGATTAAATTGAAATTCTCTATAATACACATGGCGATAGAGTCCTATCCGCTTACTAGCATATTCATTCACAAAAAAACCACCTGTGACTATTAATATTTCAATCGCCCAATATATTTTACTTAACATTTTGGACCTCCTCTTATAACCTTGCTCATTATAGCATACAGCTACTTTTTTTGAATGAATGTTTTATTGATATTACTAATAAATAGCCCGTATTTATTTAATAAGTCTATTTGTGATTAGATGACCATTTTAATAAAATAAAGACATCAAAATAAAGGAGTGGGTATAATGCAAAAAACACTTTTAAAATCTTTAAAACTTATTGTCTCTTTTGTAGCAGTTTTTGCTTTGGGTCTTTCGAACGTTTACGCCCAAGCTGAGATAATGACAGGCGAAGAACTTGAAAAAATCCAACTAGATAAAAAGAAAAAGGAAAAATATTTGGTAATTGATGTCCGACCTGAAGAAGACTATGCAGAAGGACATCTTTCACATGCCATTAATATCCCTTTAGATCAATTAGAAGAACAATTAGAACGATTAGAAGACTACCAAAAGATGCCAATTATTGTTTATTGCAACACAGGTAATAAGTCTGCAGAAGCTGCTAATCTTTTAATCGATAATGGCTTTGAAGATGTTAAAGATGCTGTAGGGGTTAAAGACTTTGAATATACTTTAGTAACTTATGAATCTATCTTGCCAGATACCTTCATTGAAGCAGCCGAAGCAGGCAAAACCATTTTCATTGATGCACGTGATCTTAAAGACTTTGAAAAAGCAAGTGTAGAAGGAGCCATTCATGCTTCAGTTGATAAGCCAGAAACTGTTTTAGAACAATTACCTGAAGACAAAGAAGTTGAAATTATTACTTTCTGTTATTCTGGTAATAAATCCGCTCAAATAGCTAACTTCTTAACCGAAAAGGGCTATACTAATGTCAAGAATTCTCTAGATGGTACAAAAGAAAATAAAAAAATTCCAATTATTGAAAAAGCTTCATAAACGATTGTAAGCAAAAAGCCCAACTTATAATTGGGCTTTCAGACTGTAGACAAAGTCCTCTAAATCACCAACCTATGGTGATTTAGAGGGC
>NZ_JBNUPN010000031.1:0-17688 GCF_050409405.1 Facklamia sp. P13069
ATAAGCATGCCCATTTAGAAGCACCTTGTGTAACATATGTTTGACAACTCTAGAATAAATTTGAAGCAGTGTGAGAAAAACGCTTGACATTAGGGGTTAATAAGGAATATAATAGTTGACGGTATTGTTTACCCCACACATGAGCCCCGGAAACTCATCGTAACCGTAAACAACTAGACAAATATTGGAGGAAAACAACGTGCGTCAAACATATATGGCTAAAAAGAACGAAGTTGAACGCAACTGGGTATTATTAGATGCCACAGATATCCCATTGGGACGCCTTTCAACTGTTGTTGCATCAATCTTACGCGGAAAAAATAAACCCACCTATACCCCACACGTGGATACAGGTGACTTTGTAATCGTAATTAATGCTGAAAAAATTGTCTTAACGGGTAAAAAAGCAACAGACAAGAAATATTATAATTACTCAGGACATCCTGGTGGAATGCGTGTCACTACAGCAGGTGAAATGCGCGACAAGAAACCTACACGCTTAATCGAACGTTCAGTAAAAGGAATGTTACCAGACAACCGTTTAGGTCGCAAACAATTCACTAAACTTTTTGTCTATGAAGGTTCAGAGCATAACCATGCCGCTCAACAACCTAAAAAATTAGACATCAATACATTAATATAAGGAGGGATTAAATGGCTACAGTACAATACTTAGGAACAGGTCGTCGTAAAAACTCATCAGCACGCGTACGCTTAGTACCAGGAACTGGTGAATTCACTGTGAATGGTAAGCCTTTGGAAGAATACATTCCATTTGCTCACTTACACGAAGTAATCAACCAACCATTCAACGCTACTGAAACTTTAGGATCTTATGATGTTATTGTGAACGTAAAAGGTGGAGGCTTCTCTGGTCAATCAGGTGCCATTCGTCACGGAATCGCACGTGCACTATTAAACGTCGATCCAGACTTCCGTCCTGCATTAAAATCAGCTGGACTTCTAACACGTGACCCTCGTATGGTAGAACGTAAAAAACCAGGTCTTAAGAAAGCTCGTAAAGCATCACAATTCTCAAAACGTTAATTGTTATTATATCAACGTTTCAAGACACTTTCCTTTATTGGAAGGTGTCTTTTTTTGTGTCTTGGCTAACTTTTGGCTAACTATTCTTGTAAATTTCTATATGCAATCTCCCCAACGGCCATAGGGATAACGTTAGATGAATTTACATAAGCTTTAGTTATGCTTGTATCCGAATGTGTTAAAGCTTCAGATATCGATTCTAAGCTCATTCCGGCTTGCTTAGCTAAAGTAGCCCCTGTATGACGTAATTTATGCGGTGTAGCGTGAACAAGTTCAGGGTGTCTATCATTATGTCTATTCATCCGATAGTTTAAGTAATCGATATGTAGTCTTTTGTTAATGTTTCCCTTAGTGTCTGCATAGGTAAATACAAATTGTTCTGGACTTTGGATAATATTAAACCTACTTAAAAAGATTCTTTGTTCATTTTTCCACTGTCTTAAAAGAATCATTAATTCTTGTGGAATATTAAATGTAGTTTTCTTTCTTCCTTTAGTAGCTTTAACGTTACCGTATTTATCTAATGCTTGAACGATGGATACTTGCATTTGTTCAAAATCTATATGCTTCCATTGAAGGGCATAGGTCTCTGACTTTCGATCAGATAGAAAGAAAGTAGTTAAAAACAGAGCATAATCTTTTGTTTCTAAAATTCCTTCTTCATAATCTTCTCTTAAAGTGGTTAACCACGTTCTCAATTGTTCTTGAGACAAAAATTTAGCTTCATCAGCTTTTGAATTATCTAATTCAATTTTCTTTATAGATTTTATTCTCTTTAGAGAGCTATTCAACTTATTTGATTGAATGTAATCATGTTCTTCAGCCCAGTTCATAACAGACAAGAAATAACCTCTCAAAGCTTTGAAATTAGCGTACTCTTTAGCCTTAGAGGTCATCAAGTCTGTTACAAGCCGTTTATTATCATTTAAATAATCTATTTTATATTTGCCAAACATAGGTAAGATGTGACCTTTAAAGACCAATTTGGTGTTATTAATTGTTGCTAAACTTGGAGGTATAGCTGCAGATGTTGTTTGTCCATCAATATATGATGGAAGCCACATTTCATTATAAAAGTCTTTAAATGAAATCTTCTTATTTGGAGTGATATTACCCTCTTCAATCGACACTCTAAATCTTGCTTCAGCTAATTCAGCTTCTTTTCTCGATTTAAAGCCCCTTTTCTTAGTAATGATCTTCTTACCAGTCTTATCAGTTCCATAATAGCCGGTGTACATAAATTTTCTTTGGCCATTACTCAATCTATATTCTTTAATCATTTTTGTTTCCTTTCCACCTAGTACGCTGCCCAGTGACTATGATGGTGGGGGGAATAATTTAATTATATGGTATAAAAATTTCTGAAGTCAAAACTCTCATTCTCAGCAAAATCATCTATATAAGAAGATAAATCTAGTTTTAGGTGTTTCCTCATAAAGCCGATTATTGAATCAGTAATTTTATCCATTATTTCATTTTGGTTTTCGGGATACAATTTTGAAATAACATGTTTTAAATATTTATCTTTATCAGTGATTACCACTTCAGATACAACCTTTCGATTAGATACTGTGATAGATAAATCTACATCAAAATAAATATCTATTCTGTATGTGTTGTCTGAAATTAACACTACTAAATGATAAATACAATCAAAACTTTTATTTAATGAACTTTCCGAATATTCAAAATTTAAATTACTTAAAGGTTTTGAAGCTTTAATATAATAAGGTTTGCTTGGGTTATTTACAAAAGGATCTTGGTAAGTATACTGTCCATATAAAATATTTTCTACAGTTGTATTGCCCAGTTCTGCAATTTGTTTTAATCTTTCTTCATTTGGATAGTTATAGTCATTTTCCCAATTACTAACTAAACCTCTACTAGCTGGGGGTCTTAAAAGTTGTCCAAATTTTTCCATCGAAACTTTAGAGCCTAATGATTTTCTAATTTCTCTTATCTTATAGCCAATTTTTCTTTTCAATTTATAACCTCCTTATTTACATTAAATCACAAAATTTCAAAAAACGCACTAATATTTTGAAACTTACCCTTGTAAAATTTTAAATTATATGGTTTAATAAAAATTGTAAAAACGCACTAAAAAAACAGTGCAACCAAGGGAGTGATGTTTTGGGCTCAGAACGTATAAAAATATATAGAAATATTCTTGGGTTAACGCAGACTGATTTAGCAAAAAAATTGGATATATCTTTACAATCATATTGGAAGAAGGAAAAAGGAATTGTAAATTTTACTGATAAAGAGAAACTGATCTTAAGAGATTTTTTAAAAACGTACTATCCGGGAATAACTATAGATGAAATTTTTTTTAAGGAAAACGCACTAAAAAAATAGTTCTTTCATTTACAAGGAGGTGTAACATGGAACAGCCCCAACTACAGGTGATAATAACGCCTGAATCACAGAAACTGTTTCTATCTAATGTAGGTAAGTTATTGGATGAAGCAATTGAAGAGGCAGCTGAGAAAGCAAAGATTGCTAAAAGATATGTAACACAACAAGAGCTAAAGAAAATGCTTCAAATTGGAGCAGAAACTTTAAGTGATCTTGAAGCCAAGGGATTGAGAAGAATACCTTTGGGGAGAAAGTGGTTATACGATACTGAAGAAGTTGCAGAGATTCTTAATTCAATGAAAATATAAACCCTATGTACGCTGCCCAGTGCAAGGAGATTAATTTTGGAGACAAAAAAAGCCATAGCAAACGGCAATTTGCTAAGGCAATAAATAATATATCCATCTCCATTATAGCATAGATACTAATAATCATAAATATAGAATGGAGAAATAAAATGGAAAACAAAGAAATTCAACAATTAAAACAATTTGGAAATGATTTATCAGATTTATATAGAGTAATGGAACTCTATCAGGGAAATATTGATGCTTTATCTTTGATAAGAAGAAGTGATAAGTTCGAAATACAGTACTTTATAAATTTGGTTGATCAATTCTTAGATACGCAATTCCACTACAATCAAAAGATTATTAAAGATTTAGATGACATTGCAGCTTACTTAATGAATGTTGGGGAGGAATAGAAAATGAAAAAAGAATAGGAAGGGGGGAACCCTTTGAGTTTGGATGAAATGGACGCGAAGTATTTAACGGATGAATTAAGTCTTATTAAAGTGAACATTGATAATATTAAGCAAATCAAGAACCTAGCAATTTTAAAAAAGATTTTAAATAAAATATTCTTTACTGATATTAAATCAAATTTTCATGTAGCAGAGAACTTAGGTAATGCTCATGTTAAGAGATATTCTGTAGAACCAGAAACTTATAAAAATGTGCCTTTATCTTATATTATTGAACCTAAAAAGACGGGAGCTTTTTATGGAAGCTTGTATAAAAAGGTAGATAAGGAAGGTATGGAAACACAAGAGTTCAAAGAGTATTCATTTAATAGCTATGCAAGATTTTTAATAGACCTGGTCTCTCAAAAAGTTATTTATTCAAAGTTACTAGATCAGTTTGTTATAGTTGAAAGCTTCACTTATACAGTCATTAATCAAGAGAATTTTAATGATTATTACCAAGTGCATCGAAACAGTAAACTTTTTATAGATGATTTCTTAGACATGATGTTAGAAGTTTATTCTGATTCTATTGGCGAAAGGCATAACTATAATGTTTTCAATACTTCACTTGCTGGCAAAGATTGGAAATTTGATTGCAAAACATTGGAAATGGGTAACACTCTTCCTAGAGAGAACGAATTATATTTTGCCTATTATGAAGTTTCTAAATCAGAATTAAATCTTAAATTTGCTGACGATATGTTTAAAAGGATTATGAATGAGAAAGAAAGTTTAAATAATATCCGTTTACTTCACGCTTATATTCTTTTAAGAAAAATGAAACTAATACCTGCTGAAAAATGGTTTCTTTTAAAAGACTTTGGAAGAACTGGGAAAGGCTTGTTGCTAAAGACTCTGTATAATATTTTTAAAGTGAATCCAGTTAATATGGATGCTCTTGTGAACAATCAAGGAGCTAGTACAGAAAATGCTTGGCTTAGTTTCAAAGGAGCTGATGTAGCCCATGCCAATGAATCAGGCGCTATTGATATCAAAGCTATGCGAGTTCTTAGAAAAATCGCAACGGGTGAAATTATCACAGGTAGATCGTTAGGGAACAATGCAGTCACATTCAAGAATGAATCAGTGTTAGTACTCGATACCAATGAGAACGTGGATATCGGATCAATAACAGCTAATACATCAAGGACAGTAAAAATAGCATTTAAAGACCGACCACCAGGTGAAACTACTCAAGAAAGACATGAATTCTTTAAACCATATTGGGATTTTATTGAACCGGACAACGAACTATCTGATATAGCTTCAATATCGTTTCTGATAAATAGCTTAAATTATTTAAGCGATATTGGCGGAGAATTCAAATTTAAAGATACAGTTCTTAAAAACTATTCCAGTGCAGATGATTTTACTGAAACACAACGTCTGATCATTCTAACTGTTGCAAGACACGGATTTGTCTTAGCAGGCGATGAAGATCTTAAAAAAGCTATTTTAGAAGATTACGGGAATTTGAGGTACAAGGAAGCTAAAGATGACATGAAAAAAATTGGCATTGCAATAAATAAACAAAAGTGGATTGAAGGTTCTAATTTAAAAGTTCATAAAATCAAGGACAAGAAACTTTTTAATATCTCGTTAAAAATGTTAGAAGAAGAAAATGAAAGGTTAAATCCTAACTCTTAAATAAGGGTTAGCCTATCTCTTACCTATCTTATAAAAAACCCTAGAAAGACTATTTTAGCAATACCTAACCTTCCTAGCCCTTGTTACTATGCTTATTTATGTTTTTGAGAAAAGAATAGCTTTATATCAACGTTTCTGTTTTTTGTTTTTAATATCTTACTATAGGGTTCGAAAATAAGAGTTAGAGTGGAGGGAGTGAAAGATTTGGATGGATATAGAGCAGCACTTTTATTCTTGGAAGAAGGTTTACAGACAGTTCCTTTAGACAAAAATAAAAAGCCTATTTTATCTTTTAGAGATTTAGAAATTTCTAAAATTTTTATTGAAAAAAACAAGTATGCATATTCAAAAGTTACTGCATTAGGAGCCTTAACTCGAGGAATTTGGTGTATCGATATTGATGTACATGGCTCGAATGGATATGAATCTTTAAAAGACTCTTCATATTACGAAGAACTTAAAGAAAATTTGAAAAAAACGCTTGTTCAAAAAACTCCAAGCGGTGGTCTACATATAATTTTTAAAAAGAGAGAGTGTTTTAGTTATGGCCAAAAAATAAACTATCTTGACGGAGTAGATATTAAAGCCCATGATAACAATTATTTTGTAATTGGAGGAAGTGTGACTTCTAAAGGTAAGTATGAAATTACGAACGTATCTGAACCAAAATTTTATGAGGGAGAATTCGAAAGCCTAATTTTTTCAAACTTTAAAAATTACAAAGATCAAATGTTAAGTAAATATTCAATAAGAACTACCCTAAAAAATTATGATTTATCTCATTTAGGTAGTGTTGGAAGCGGGTTAGGCAAACAAGCATATGAAAGAATTTTAGCACGACAATCAACTGAACGAAATAATGATTTGTATCTCGCTTCAACATACGCCAAACAATGCGGAGTTTCACTTGAACCGTTAAGGGTTTTAATAGGAGACAATAAGAATGGAGGTATATTTACTGAATCAGAATGGATAGCAACTGTTAATAGTGCAAATTCAAATTAATAAAGGAGAACGGTATGGAAGAAAAAAAGATTCTTAAAGAAATATCATCTTTAAGAAATAGTATAAATGATCTATATGGTGAAATTGAGAGTTTAGAGTTTAATTTAAATCAAAAAATTTTAGAAGAAAAAACAGATTTAGAATTTCAAATTAAAAATGTTGAGCAAATGGTAAGAGAGGCACTTGATTGAAAAATATAATTAAATATCCCACCGCCGCTAAAAAACTGAAAGATGATATATCCTTTCAGAGATAGAAGTTTGATAAATATGAAAATTAGTTTAAATAATTAATAAGGAGAAACAAAATGACTCAAGTAATCGTTTTTACCTCAAATAATGAAAATGAGTTGGCAGAAAAAATAAATAAGTTCGTTTGTTTACCACTTGTTTCTTTGAGGGATATAAAATTCTCAACAACTACCACTCAAAATGCAGACAATCTTTATAGTGCTTTGGTTATCTATACTAAGCATGATAATAGATATCAAAAATTATTTGCAGAAAACGTATCTTATAAATAAGGAGAAATAACTATGAAAGAAACACTAAAAGATAGAGTAGAAAGCTTAGAAGCTGAATGTGCAGCTTTAAGAAGGTTATTGAATGAGTTTGAACGGGCAACTTTAAATATGGTAGATGAAAAGATAAAAGAAGCAACATTTGATTATTGCACTTTAGATGAAGTGGGAGATTACTATGATTTAGAAGTAGGAGGAAATTACGATGATTATTAAACTGAATACATGTATTAAAAATAACGAAGGCAGCTTTTTAGATAGAGTGAATAAATATCGAAACAGAAGAATTAAGCAACTTAAAGAGAAGAACTACTCAATCGAAGAATTGCATTTCCTAATAGCCTGTTATGAAGCTGAACAAATTATATTAATGGAAGAAGTCCAAAACGCTGAAGAATTAGACGATCTAAAAGATTATTTAATGGCTGGTTATGACCGACACGCTGACACAGAGTCTATTAGAGACGAATTAAACCTATACTAAAAGGAGTAAGAAATGAAAAATATAACTAAAATAACTATCGAATTAAGTGGAGTTCAAGAAACGATTGAAGCTCCCGACTTTGGACAGGTAGTCATTAAGATACAAAATGGGAAACCGCAAATGGTAGAAACGACTAAAAAGAAACAATTTAAATAGTCTGACTAGATAGACTAGAGGACACGCTAAGCAACTAAAATGCTAGTGTGTCTTTTTCTTTGCAAGGAGTAAAAACGTGGCCATAACAGTTGAAAACATTTATGCAGTAAAGCGGTATTTAAAGATACCTAAAAGGATTCAACGTTTAGAACAATTGCTTGCAAGAGTGTCACCTGATTACTATCAATCACACAGTTTTACTGGTGTAGGAATTCCTTACGATCTAACCGATACTATGCAAGGTTGTATCTGTCCTGAAAATGGAGCTTTAGAAATTATAACGAGAGAAAACGTTTATAAAAAGCTAATTAAGAAGCTTTCTAGGCGATATTCACTTTTTGTAGAAGAATTTACTCTACCAGAAATAGAACACCTTAAACAAAACATATACAGTGATTTAAACCTACTTGTAAGAGCGTGCAAACAAATTGACGAGATAAACGAATATTATGAGTTCATGGAAGAATCGGTTATTTATTCGGAAGAAGACAAGGAGAACATAGAGGAAGTGCATAATATACAGGATGAACTAGAGGAACTATTTGGAGGGATATAACTATGATAAGTGGGTATCTTGCAACAGACCGAAATTTAAGAATACATATAAGACATCATACAATCAAATATTTGATAAATGTTATTTATAATCGTTCACCAACACGGGGCTACACTATAGAAGATACTAAAGACTTTATGCAGTCAGTTAAAGGACTACCTAAAGATCAAGGTAAATATATTTTTACACGGTATTTACAAGGGAAAGGAAAGATTTTAAACCATGTAGAAACGTGTAATAAAATTAATATCTCACAATCTAAAGGAAGAAAGCTAATGAATGAAGCTATAAAAAACATAGCTGAAAGCATGCTCATAATGAAAATTTCAAGATGTAAGCTGATAAAAATAGAAAGCATTGATGATTATCTAGCTACTAGTTCGAAAAATTTAAATTTTAAGATACGGTTATTCTCAGATGGCTTTCATGCAGATGATTATGAGATATTAGAATGCCACAAAGAACCATACAGCAGTATAACCAATTATAAAGTAAAAGTATATTACTCAAAATGGATAGATAAAAAGGAGAATTAAAATGAATTATAAACCATATGAAAGAACAGTTGAAATATTAGATAAATTAAGAAACAAAGCATTGGATGTGGCTAGGTTCAGTGATCCATCGGATAACTACTACGATCAAAGTTTTCATAGAAGTCATATCGGAATATTGAAGGACAGGGCTTTAAAAGAAGCTCCAAATAACGCTGATAAAATACATTTAAAAGCTATTTTAGATTTAAATGATCATCAGAACTATTATAGCGAAGAATTTAACCGTCTAAGTCAAGAATTGGAACAAATGATTGAAGAGGAGGACATCAATACTATTTGTAAAATGGAACAGGCAGAACTGTTACCTGAAATAATCAGAATGAAGCAAAAATTAGCTGATGAAATTGATTCAGCAAGAGAAGAAATAAACAAGGTAATTAAAGAAACAGAAGTTAAAGCTAATGGAGTATTAGAGAAGTTAAGAGCGATCGAAAGAGTTGAGAATTATATTTTTAATTCAACACATAGATATGACATGAATACTAAAATAGTATCTGAAACTTTAACTAGCCATAAATTGTTAACGCCTATTGCGGTAACATATCATGATGTTGATAAAAATGAAAGAAATAGCATGATGACATTATTTGATAAAAATGTTAGAAGCAAGTATGTGAATTACGATTTAAGAAAAGACATTTTAGGAGGATTATAAGATGAATCAATTTGATAGATTAATTGCTCAAACAAACGGTCAAATGGGTAAAGTTCCACCAGTAATTGAATACCGGGTACAATGGGTGCCGAAAGACACAGAATACTCAAGGTATGTTGTGGAAGACGGGCAAGGTTATATCTATACAAAATATAATCCTAAATTTTATCCAAACTATAAAGCAGGGACTGAAGCAAAATTAAAAGTGAATCCCGAATGGCACAATATGAAGTTTTATTATTATTATAATGATCCCGAGGAAACAGAAGAGGAACGCATTAACTATATTAAAACAAGAGATTATGGGATGGGAGAAGTAAAAATGATGAGTGGAAAATATTTTGATGGAACTTCTTTCTCAATTATTGATCCAAAAAGTGAAAGCCATAATACATTATTAAAGGCGGAAAAAATCTATGCTCAGCTTGATTTTGAACTTAAAATTATTCGCAAAATATATCACGAAGCTGGTTTCTACAACTACGAGTATTAGGAGGAAATTAGAATGGGGAAAACTATTAATTTATTTAGCTATGTTACCATCTATATCTATAATGGAAACTATAAAAACTATACTAGTGTGGCTTTATAGGTTAAAGATAATTTGGTATATGGTGATCTTATTTTAAGGAGTTTCATTAATATAGGATTGTGATTGGTTCGCATATTGGAATAAACGAATCACTTCCTTTCTTAACCACCCTATGCGACGAGGGTGGTTTTTGGTATAGTAATATCAAAAGGGTGCAAGTAATGTTAAATAAAGAAATAATGAAAAATACGCTATTTGATACTTTAGTTGAAGCTTCAAAATCTGGTGTTATTAATGTTGGACAAACACTGGTTGAAAATATTGGAATGGATGCAACTAAAGAGATAGCTGCTAATGTTGCAATTGAAACAGGGGTGAACTTTCTTCCTATAATAGGATCTGCCTATCAATCGTATAAAATAAATAAGAGGCTAGAAAGACAAGATAAATTCATTAAATTACTTCAAAGTAGACTGGACTCATTTATAAATAGAGTACATCAATCTCTCGAAGAAAAGCAAAAGTATTCAGAATTGTTAGATTTTTCTCTCGAATCTGTGGGGCTTTATTCCCAAGAAGAGAAGATTTCATATTTAGCAAATGGGTTAATCACAATGTTTAATACAGATAACATTTCTTTCGATATCGGTTACCTTTATATAAACACATTAAATCAAATTACACTATTAGATATTGAAGTACTAAAGTTTTACTTAGGAATCCAACAAGTTGAATATTACCAAAAAAACAATAGAAGAACTTATCAAGATATTCTAGATAAATTTAAAATAGAGTATTATCAATATGAAGCTGTTCGTGATAATTTGTATCGTCTTGGTTTATTAAGAAAGAGAACAGAACGGAATCAGTCAAAAGACTTGAAAAATATCGAAGAAAATTTAGAAATACTTGACTCAAATGTTAAATCTATATTTAAATATATTTCAAACATAGATAAAAGAACTAATAAACTATCTTCATATAAAAAAATAAATGTTAAATTCGAAACAAAAGATAATTTAGAAATAAGTAAATTTGGAAATGAATTTGTCAAATATTTTTGTGAAGAATTATAAATAATGTAAAGCACCTTAATAGGTGTCTTTTTATCATGCACAATACCTAAGGATTGATAAAGATGAGAGTTGGTAGACCCCCGGGTCGATTTCAAATGAAGTCTATTCGGGGGAACCAGACAACGGGGAGGGGGGGAGACTCCGGAAAAAATATACGCGCGCGCGTGAGAGGGGGTATATGAATATGCTGCGAATTACAAAAATCGTTGCATAAAGATTATTCTTAATAAACAGGTTTACAGAAACTGGAACTCAGATTAATAATAAGGCAAATAATTATTTACTTTATTTATTAGTGATGGCTATTAGTTGTATTTATAGTATATTAATATTAAAAAGAAAAATCTTGTCGCTATTTATTTTAATCGGATACAAAATTACAAGCACTTAAAAATCTATCTTAGAAGCTGAAAACGATGAACACGATCCTATTATCATCAAGAAAGATGATCAGTCACGTATTATTGGTAAAGCTGTTAAGGTTTTAAATAATTAATAAATGGAGGTCAATTATGAAAAAACCAATCTTATTATTATCAAGCTTATTAATTCTATCTGCATGCGGTCCATCCAACGACACCGTAAAAAATGAGGAAAAGATTGAAGAAACAACTTCACAAACTACAGCTTTTAAAATTGGTAACATTGAAGAGAAAGCAAAAGAAATTTTTGGAGATGATATTCGGTTCGAAATAGATGAAGAAGTTTCAAATTTTGATATTAGTGAACCTCATACAGAGTATAGAGTTACGCTGACAGATGTTTCTATCGCAGAAGCAAACGATCGAATAAATAATAATCAAGGGACTGACCAAGATCAAAAAAAAATACGTGACATTCAAGAAAAAACAAAAAAATTAGCGCAAGAATTAGAAAATGATCTAGATGCAATTACTGTTGATTACATTAATGAAGTTGAGAACGTTTATTTATTGGCACGTAGGCAGAAAAACAAAGACATTACTCCAATTGAAGAATAAAATAAACAGCCACAACTAACCTCTCAAGGAAACAATTGTGACTGTTTGATAAATAGAAAAGATTATTAAAAATAAATCTTTTCATAAATATTATATCATAAAATTTAATGAGGGAGATTTATTATGACATTAAGTAATTATTTAATTGAGATAATGAATGAATATGAAAATAATAGAAAAACTGTTTTAAAAAACAATGATCATGCAAATTTCATAAGACGAGAAGCGGATAACGTAATTCCAGAGAAGACCTTTAATAGGGATCAGTATAAGATAAAAGCCTCCGCCGGAAGTGGTAATTGGGCTAGTGTACCATGGTTGGCGATATTTGATAAGGAAATAACAACTAGTGCTTTAAACGGATTATAAATAGTTTACTTATTTTCGAATGATTTTAGCAAAGTCTATCTTTCCTTAAATCAAGGATGGACTTTTTATGAAAATATGGGTAAAGAAGGATTTCAAAATTTAGATATTGTAACAAATTATTTTAAGAAGGAAGCAAAAAATTTTGTTACTGATACTTCCTTCACTACCAACCCTATTTCAATCGATATTAAGAAAGAGAAAACTAATCGCCCTAAAGGTTATGAAAAAGGAAATATTTTTAGTAAAGAATATTCTTTATCAGAGTTAAGTAATAACGAAAGTTTGATTGATGATTTGGTGTTAATTAAAAAAGTGTATAGCTACTTTAAAGAAAATATACTTAATGGCAATTACGAAAAGACTGTTTATAAAATAATTGATGGAAAATTAAAACAGCCAAATAATAAGGGTTTTCATTTAGGTGATGAAAACAATGACGACCTACTTACTATAGCTCAGGATAAAGAAGGAAAAAGAATAAAGATATATGGTTACAAATATGAACGTAAACCCTATTTAAGAAAAAAGGCGATAGAAATTCACGGAACGTCATGTAAAGTATGTGGCTTTAATTTTGAGAATAAATTTGGTGAGTTAGGAAAAGGTTTTATTGAAGTTCATCATGTAAATCCTCTTTATTTAAATGATGGTGAAAAAATATCAATCCAGAAACAGATTTAGTACCAGTTTGCCCTAATTGTCACAGAATGCTACATAAAAAAAGAGATGAGATAACGACGGTAGATCAGTTGAGAGAAATAATTAAAAGTAATAATAATATTTAGTATTACACTAAATAATTATTAAAAAGTTTCAATACATCAATACTAAGCTCATTTCAGGATTGATGATGGAGGGAAGTTTCATCCTTTGATAATTGAAATATAAAAAAGATCAATAGTAATGTGAGCTTAACTTAAAAACTTTTTATAATTGATGTGAATATTCTAGTATCAAGTCATTAATTTAGTGGGTTGACTATTTACATATAAAACGTCGAAGTTATATAATAAATAAAAAGGAGCTTTTTTTATGGAATATTCGTTGACTGTCACACTTAGTTCTCTTCCTGAAAAAATTTTCAAAAAGAAGTTTTATATTTTAATATAAAAGATTTAGAATCAGCAGAGAAATTTTTAAATAAATTAACCAATAAATATAAAAATAAATATCTTTATAACTTCAAACAATCAGGGCTTACATCTGATGAGAAAGATAAAAGAATAGTAATGATAGATTTGTGGCAAAGGGAATTGAAAAATACTAAGTTTCCATATTGGAAAGGTTTAAATGACTATTATTATATATATGATGTAAATCTTATGAAAGAAATATCTATTTTTTTGAGGAAGCATAACTTTTAAGTATAAAATTCTGTAAACTTATATACACATAGTTATTTGAGAATTCAAGCCTTTGTTATAGATACTGTTTTAAAGATGATTTTATGTTATAATAAAGGTAATAAATAATTTATTTCTAAGAAAAAAACTGTCAATTTGACAATCTAGGAGGTGCTTGTATGACTATGAGACAATTTTCAGACCATGTAATAGCTGTTTCAAATAAAAATGGGATACCTATTACTAACTTAGCTTTACAAAAAGTTATGTATTTTGCTTTAAAGAATTCTAATTTAGATCCAGAATTTTTAGCTGAAATATATTCAGAACCATTTAAAGTTTGGAGATATGGACCAGTTGTCGAGAGCGAGTACAATAGATTTAGACAGTTCTCATCGGCTCCTATAGATGGAGATTTTGAAGAGGTTGATGAGTATAATGTTTTAAATGACGAGATATTAAAAGCTGCGAACGAAAAAGTATTCCGTTTAGTGGAAAGAAGCCATAACATTGATTTCTGGATTAATAACAGTTGGAAAATAGATCGATACAGAAGCGATGTTGAGTATCCTTTAGAACATTTCATGGAGTAGATAATGGAGAAAAATATTCAATTACTTAATGAAACAGCCAGTAGCTCTATATTTTTCAAATATAGAGCTATTTTAGATAGGATAAAAACTGATCTGAAATTTTCACTTGATAGAGAAAAAGTTAAAGAAGAAATTTTAGACTTACTTTTGGAAGTTAAAGAAAATAGGGTTTCTAGAATTTCTTATGTACCAATCACAAATTATGTGTACAAACTTGATCAAGAATTTCGTGAGCCGCTTACTTATTTAATAACAAATATGGTAGATGTTTTACAGTCTATTATTAATGGAGAAGAATCTTCTGAGTGTGATATAGATGAGGATACATTAATGTGCGTTGTTAGAATGGTAGAACATACTGAATTAGCTAATTCTCAGAGATCAGTATTATTTGATTCTACTGAAGAAAAGCTAAAAGTTGCGCATTTAGAAATAAAAAAATATAAAAAAGACATAGAACAATTAAAAGAAGTTAGCGACCAACTATCAAAAAAACATGCTAATTTAACTACTGAAATTATTTCTGTGTTAGGAATTTTTTCATCTTTAATATTCGCGGTTTTTGGAGGAGTTTCTCAATTGGGTGAATTAGGAGGGGCATTATCTTCTACACCACTTCACAAAGTATTTATATTTACTGGATCCTCTTCAATCGTTCTATTAGGAATTGTGTTTATTGCGTTTAATGCTACAGCGAAAATGACTAAAAAAAATATAAGAAGTTGCTGTAATAATGAAAATTGCAATCATAGTTTAATAGAAAAGCACCCTACTTTCTTCTTTTTGATGTGGTTATTTTTATCGATGATAGCAATTGGTTTATTATTCTATTTAGTAGAATCTAAAAACCTTTACATATCAACTCAAATTTTAAAAATTCCATGGTCACTAAAATATATAGGAATATTCTTCTTAATAATTTCCCCAATTTTGTCTCTGCTTTATATTTTTTGGCAAGAGCATAAGAAAAAAAGAAATAGATAGATTATCCTATATTTAAATCATAATCACAGGGCAACGTACTAAGGTAATTATTGGCTAACCTTTTGGCTAACTTTCCAAAAAATATCAGAAATTGTTGGAAAATGTATTTATAAGGAATGTTATTATATCGGCCTTTAGCTAACATTAGCAACTCTAAATAAATCAAAAACTAACAAACCAGGTCTTAAGAAAGCTCGTAAAGCTTCTCAATTCTCAAAACGTTAGGACAGTCGTTGCGAACTTGTTCCCTTACGAATGTGCTATGGGACGGAGATTCCGCAGGAATCGAGTACCAATCATTATTACAGCAGATATTCAAGACACTTTCCTTTATTGGAAGGTGTTTTTTGTTTTTAAATTTTATTAGTTATTTTTAATTTTATATAGTATACTTAAAAAATATAAGAAGGAGAGTGAGTAAATGGGAAATATGTCAGACGGTTTTTCAAGTATACTATACATGGTATTTGTAATTATTTTTATTGTAGGTATGTGGAAACTTTTTGAAAAGGCTGGTGAAGCTGGGTGGAAGTCACTGATCCCTATTTATCAACTATATATTCAATTTAAAATTGTATACGGTAATGGATGGAAAGTGTTATGGCTATTAGTTCCGCTAGCAAATATCTATTTTATCATCATGTTTTGTTTAGACTTAGCAAAAGTGTTTGGAAAGGGTGTTGGATATGGTCTCGGGCTTCTTTTCGGATTCCCACTTTTTTCAGTAATTTTAGGCTTTGATGATTCAGAATATTTGGGACCAAAACGTAAATAAATGATGCACCTATTTTTATTATATGAATATCATTTATACTTAAACATCTTCCGTTATGGAGATATCAGTATGTAGATAAAACCCTCTAGATCACAACTTATAGTGATTTAGAGGGCTTTTATATGTATAATAAAGAGAAAATGGGTGATTTCCATGATGTCAGTCAATGCCGATAGTAAAACATTTGAAGCACGTAATCAGATCGCTTTTCATGCCCTTGAAGAACTCGTTCTTGAAGACCATCTTCTGAGAAAAATTGATCGCCCTATAGATTTTTCATTCAACTATGCTGTAGTAGAAGATGTCTATTGTTTGGATAGTGGACGTCCAAGTTTTGATCCGATTACGCTTATCAAAATCTCATCATTCAACATCTCTAAGGTATTCCAAGCATGCGCCAAACCATTCAAGAAATTCAAGTGAATGTTGCTTATCGCTGGTTCTTAGGATTATCTCTCACGGATTCAGTGCCCCATTTTTCAACCTTTGGAAAGAATTACAAGTGGCGTTTTGAAGGAACAAGTATCGCCCAACAGATCTTTAGCCAGATACTCACGCAGTGTTTGGAGGCAGGAGTAGTCGATACCCAAGCAGTTTTTATGGATGTACTCACGTCAAAGCTTGTGCGAATGGCCGGAAATATACCAACGAAGAAGTGCCGGTACAAGCCAAATGGTTGGCAGATGAAATGCTGGAAGCTGTTCAAGCAGATCGGATGATTCATAGAAAAAAGTCGCTAAAAAACACAAAAAAGGAGACCTTAACAAAGTCCCAAACAATCAGTCCCAATGATCCGGAGGTAGGGTGGTTTCATAAAGGGGACCATGGCCAAGTTTTTGCCTATACTATTCAAACAGCTTGCGATCGCAAGGGGATGGGTATTAGCTTATAGTGTCCATTCAGGAAATACCTACGATACACTGGCTTTCCCCTTCTTATTTGAAAAAATCCCTTCTTTTAATCCGACTTATTTAATAGCAGATGCAGGGTACACAACGCCTATCAATGCACATTTTCTATAAAAATATGAAAATACACTGGTGTTCCTTATACGCGACCAAGACGCAAACTAAAAATAGAGATGTTGCTTATGACGCGTACTATAATTGTTATTTAGATATAAATTGCAAATACAACTTAGCCACCTAGTACAAAGGAGTCCTCGCCCATGAGAAGTGTGAGTTCAATGATCCGTGTAGCTGTTTAATCTTTCTGTGAGGGTTTGATAAGGAGCTGAGCCATGGTACCCTGATGGGCTGAGCGGTTTATCTGGCGTTTACGCTAGGAAACCATGGCGAAGGAG
>NZ_JBNUPN010000032.1:0-16522 GCF_050409405.1 Facklamia sp. P13069
ATAAGTGACAACTTCTATATACTAGCATGGTTTAGACTTTTTGTCAAACCTTTTTGAAGATTTTTTGAATTTTCTTCTAAATATCTGCTTTTTTACAAGATATTCGCTAGCAGGAATTACATTTTACTATCTTTTTTAATTTGTGTCAATAATTTTTAGCACTTTTTTTCTTTTTTACGTGTATTTAAGCCTATAACTTATAAAAGGAGTTAATGATGACTCATATACTGTACTTTTATATTGGATCTTGTATAGCGAGTTTTGTTTACTATCTTTCTTATTCCATTATAAATAAAAGCTTTAGTTGGAAAGCACGATCTTCTTGTGATTATTGCCAGCACAAACTCTACTTTTGGCAGTTATTTCCTTTGTTTTCATATTTATTGCTGAAGGGGCATTGTTATTTTTGCTGTCGGAAAATAAGTGTCAATCACTTTTACTTTGAATTGTTTGGTGGACTCTGCTCTTTCTTCTTTTTTCTATTCACTGCTTTTTCTTTTTTTAATCTGATTTTATTACTTATCTTTCTATTCATGACCTTCATGGATATACTTGATCAGTGGGTTCCTGATTTTCTACAACTTTCTTTTTTGACGCTCGGATTACTCTATAATTATTCATATAATATTATTCCCTTTCAGTATTTTCTTATTTTCTGTCTTATCAGCTTTCTTCTTATAAGAACAGAACAGTCTTGGATGGGAGGTGCCGATTTAAAATTCATCTGTATTTCTCTATTGTTTATTCCCCTAAGCTCTATTCCTTACTTTTTATTTTTAGCAGCTTCACTTGGACTTTTGTATTGTTATCTTTCTAAAAGTAAAATAATTCCATTTATCCCTTTTTTAATATTTTCTTTTATAACTAGTTATGTTTTGATATGATGCATTGTAAAATTTAATGCAACACGAGTAAAAATAAAACTCATAACAAATTTAATTCATGTAAAATGTCATTACTATAAAACATACACATGAAAGAGATTGTTATGAGCCCTATATATTACCACGGATGATAGAAGTAAGACTTTTCCCAAATACCTTCTCCTTTAAGACATTCTATAATTGGATATATAAGGAGACTTTATCCGTTTCCTTGCAGGTGTTAAGGAGAAAAGGTCACTCTAAAAAAACGAAATAAAGAAGAGAAAGATTTGATATCAACACTTCTGTTTAGAAAAGACCCAAAGTGGTGAAGAAGCACACTGAATTCGGACACTGACAACTTGATATTCTAGTATCTTCTTGAGGAAAAAGCAAAGGATGTTTAGCTACTTTTGCAGAAAGGAAGACTTGTACCTATTTTGCGATAAAAACACCAGACAGAAGTAAACAATCTATGTTAGAAGCGCTTTATCAATTAACAAAATCCTTACCACAAGGAGCCTTTAAAACATTCACATCCGATAGAGGAAAAGAATTCGCTTGCTATGACGTAGTAGAGAGTAAGTTAGGGATAGGTTTTTACTTTGCCGATGCCTAGAGTGCATGGCAAAGAGGCACCAATGAAGGCAGCAATGGCTTGCTAAGGGAATTCTTTCCTAAGAAAACGGATTTCGCACAGCTAAAGGATCAAGACTTGTTTAAAGCTATCTATAAAGTAAACGCTAGACCAAGGAAATGTCTAGCGTTTGAAGCACCCTTTGAACGTTATATTGAGGAATTGAATTTGTTAACAGAAGTGTCGTAATAATTATTGCAATATATCATATAAAAATACCCTTCAATTATGAAAAACTCCCCCTAAAATAGTTTTACTTTTGGGGGAGCAGTTCAATAATTGAAGGGTTTAATCTATTTTGTTTATTTCATTTGCTGTGGTTCCTCTGTTATCTCAGTTGGCATAGGAATAGTATCTTGAGTGGTTTGGATTTCCAAATCACGGTAGCTGTTCATTCCAGTACCAGCTGGGATTAATTTACCAATAATGACGTTTTCTTTTAGACCAATTAAGTAGTCACGGTCTCCACGAATGGCCGCATCGGTCAAGACACGTGTTGTCTCTTGGAAGGAAGCAGCTGAGATAAATGATTTTGTCTCAAGAGCAGCTTTAGTAATTCCAAGTAAGACGGGTCGAGCCGTAGCTGGTGTTTCCCCACTTGTAATGGTGTCTTTATTGGCCTTAGCAAAGTCTGCGATATCCATTAAGGCCCCTGGTAAAATAGATGTAGAAGCAGGGTCCATTACACGAACTTTACGTAACATTTGACGAGCCATCACCTCAACGTGTTTATCACCAATTTCTACCCCTTGGCCACGATATACGGCTTGAACTTCGCGCATAATGTATTTTTGGACCGTTAAGACGTCAGTAACTGCTAATAATTCTTTGGGATCGATTGATCCTTCTGTTAAGGCTTGACCACGTTCTACACGATCGCCTTCATTGACTTTAAGGCGAGCAGCATAAGCCACTTTATAAGTTCGGTTATCCGTAACACCTGTAACGGTAATTTCTTTCAACCGCTCGCTTGATTTTTCTTCAATCGAAGTAACAACTCCGGCAACTTCCGTAATGGTTGCTTGTCCTTTTGGAACACGCGCTTCAAAAATTTCTTGAATACGTGGTAAACCTTGAGTAATATCACCGCCACCGGCAACCCCTCCCGTATGGAAGGTACGCATGGTTAACTGAGTACCAGGCTCACCGATAGATTGAGCAGCGATTGTACCTACTGCTTCTCCAACTTCTACTTCTGATCCAGTCGCTAAGTTGCGTCCATAGCAATGTTTACATACACCATGGTCAGTATTACATGTAAAGACTGAACGAATAGTTACAGCTTCAATACCTGCTTTAATAATTTCTGCAGCCTTCTCATCTGTAATCAATTCTTGAGCCTTAACAATTTCTTCTCCAGTTTCTGGATGAATGACTGATTTATGTGCATAACGTCCTTGTAAACGTTCTTCTAGGGACTCAATAACCGAATTACCATCGGCAATTTCACGAATTTCAACTCCACGGTCTGTTCCACAATCTTCCTCACGGATAATGACATCTTGAGCGACATCAACTAATCGACGTGTTAAATAACCTGAGTCAGCGGTCTTCAAGGCCGTATCGGTCATCCCTTTACGCGCTCCGTGAGTGGAGATAAACATTTCCATAACGTTTAAGCCTTCACGGAAGTTGGATGTAATTGGTAATTCGATGATTTTCCCAGAAGGAGCCGCCATATTCCCACGCATTCCGGCTAGCTGGGTAAAGTTAGAAATATTACCACGGGCACCAGAGTCAGACATCATAAAGATGGGGTTTAGACGTGGCAAGCTCTTTTGTAGATCCTTTTGAATCTGATCTTTGGCTTTTTCCCATGTACGAATAACATTTTCATAGCGCTCGTCTTCAGTTAGAAGTCCGCGTCGTCTCATTCGAGTAATCTCATCAACTTTGGCATGAGCTTTCTCTAAGATTTCTGCTTTACTATCTAAACTGAGAACATCCGCTACCCCTACGGTGATACCTGATTGCGTAGAATATTTATAACCCAGATCTTTCATCTTATCTAGCATAATTGATGTTTGAGTAATATGATAATGTTTAAAGACTTCAGCAATAATATTACCAAAATCTTTTTTCTTAAACGGTGACACAGGCTCCATCTGTTCAATAGCTTCTTTAACGTTTACACCTGGTTCCAAGAAGTACTTATCAGGTGTTTGTTGCGTTAGGTTCTCATTTGATGGCTCATTTAAATATGGGAATTCATCTGGCATGATTTCGTTAAAGAATAATTTACCAATAGTTGTAACCATTAAACGTTCTCTTTGCCAGTCAGTGAAAGTTTTATTAGTGAAAGACTTAGCAGGAATCGCTACACGGGTATGTAAATGCACATAGCCATTTTGATATGCAATCTCTGCTTCTGAAATGGAGCTTAGAATCATTCCTTCGCCCACACGTCCCGGTTCTTCAATTGTTAAATAATAATTACCAAGCACCATGTCCTGTGAAGGTGTTGCAACTGGCTTACCGTCCTTAGGACTTAGGATGTTTTGTGCACCTAACATTAACAGACGGGCTTCAGCTTGAGCTTCTTCAGATAACGGTACGTGAACTGCCATTTGGTCCCCATCAAAGTCAGCGTTATAAGCGTTACATACTAATGGGTGTAGACGAATTGCTTTCCCTTCAATTAAAACCGGTTCAAAAGCTTGAATACCTAATCGGTGAAGAGTAGGTGCTCGGTTAAGTAGTACGGGGTGTTCCTTAATAACATCTTCAATAACAGGCCAAATCGCATCATGTTGAACTTCAATCATACGTTTAGCATTTTTTACGTTGCTAGCTATTTCGCGTTCTACTAATTCTTTCATTACGAACGGTTTAAATAGTTCGATGGCCATTTCTTTTGGTATACCACATTGGTACATTTTTAAAGACGGTCCAACAACGATAACCGAACGACCAGAATAGTCCACACGTTTTCCTAAAAGATTTTGACGAAAACGTCCTTGTTTACCTTTAAGCATGTGAGAAAGAGATTTTAATGGACGATTACCAGGACCAGTAACAGCACGTCCACGACGACCATTATCAATCAAAGCATCTACTGCCTCTTGTAACATTCGTTTTTCGTTTTGCACAATAATATTTGGTGCACCTAAATCTAAAAGGCGTTTCAAACGATTGTTACGATTAATCACTCGACGGTAAAGATCATTTAAGTCAGAAGTTGCAAAGCGTCCTCCTTCCAACTGAACCATCGGTCTTAAATCAGGTGGTATAACTGGCAAAACATCCATAACCATCCATTCTGGTTTATTTCCTGATTCTTGGAAAGAATCCAAGATATCTAAACGACGAATCGCTCGCGTTCTTTTTTGTCCAGTCAACGTTTTAAGCTCTTCTCGTAAACCACTGATCTCAGCATCTACATCAACTGCATGTAGGAGTTCTTTAATCGCTTCTGCACCCATTTTGGCATAAAAACGGTTGCCGAACTCACGTTTTTTCTCACGATACTCTGTCTCAGTGAGTAATGATTTATATTCTAGACCCGTATCGCCTGGATCAATAACTATGTAAGAAGCAAAATAAATCACTTCTTCTAATAGTCTTGGGCTCATGTCAAGGATCAAGCCGATACGGCTTGGAATCCCTTTGAAATACCACACATGAGTAACTGGGGCTGCTAATTCTATATGCCCCATTCTTTCACGACGAACTTTAGCGCGAGTCACTTCCACGCCACAACGGTCACATACGCGACCTTTATAGCGAACACGTTTTAACTTCCCACAAGAACATTCCCAATCCTTGGTAGGACCAAAAATACGCTCGCAAAAGAGTCCATCTTTTTCGGGTTTTAAAGTTCGATAGTTGATGGTTTCTGGTTTTTTGACTTCCCCATAAGACCATGAACGAATTTTTTCTGGGGATGCGAGACCGATTTTCATGGAATCAAATTTATTAACATCTATCAAGGGGCCGACCTCCTTCTTGATTTAAGCTGGTGTTTCCACCAATTAATGGAGTGCCTTTTCTCCAATGGCTCCAAGGCATTTAGACATTACTAGTCTTCTTTAGTTGTATCTCCACTAGTAATTGAGGCTGAACTTTCATTAGTTTCACTTGTTTGAACGACGCTCTTTTCTTCAGCGGCTTTTTGATCTTCTTTATACTTCTCAAGCGCATTAAAGTTAATTACATCATCTTCATCGTCATCATCCAATAGTTCAATTTCTTTATCTTCAGCATCCAAGACTTTCAAGTCCAATCCTAAAGCTTGTAGTTCTTTAACTAATACACGGAAGGATTCTGGTACACCAGGTTTGGGAATAGCTTCTCCTTTGACAATGGCTTCATATGTCTTCACACGACCTACTACATCATCTGATTTATAAGTCAAGATTTCTTGTAAGGTATAAGCTGCACCATAGGCTTCTAAGGCCCAAACTTCCATCTCGCCAAAACGTTGTCCACCAAACTGTGCTTTACCTCCGAGCGGTTGTTGGGTTACTAATGAATATGGGCCCGTTGAGCGTGCATGCAGCTTGTCATCGACCATGTGTGCGAGTTTCAACATATACATGACACCGACTGAAACTTTTCGGTCAAATGGTTCTCCAGTACGACCGTCATATAGAGTTGTCTTAGCATCCGGTTCTAATCCGGCTTCTCTAACTGTTTCCCAAACCTCTTCTTCATTCGCCCCATCAAAGACAGGTGTAGCAAAATTAATGCCTAATTGACGTCCGGCCATTCCTAAATGTAATTCAAAGACCTGTCCAATATTCATCCTTGAAGGCACCCCTAATGGGTTTAACATAATATCAACTGGTGTCCCATCAGGCATAAATGGCATATCTTCTTCCGGCATGATTAAAGAGACAACCCCTTTATTTCCATGACGTCCAGCCATCTTATCACCGACTTGAATTTTACGTTTTTGAACAATATAAACACGAACCAATTTATTCACTCCTGGTGAAAGCTCGTCGCCATTTTCACGAGTGAATACCTTAACATCGTGCACAATTCCACCACCACCATGGGGAACTCTTAAGGAAGTGTCACGAACTTCACGTGCTTTTTCACCAAAAATAGCGTGTAAGAGGCGTTCTTCTGCTGTCAATTCAGTCACACCTTTTGGTGTGACTTTTCCGACCAGAATATCTCCATCGCGTACTTCCGCACCGACCATAATAATTCCATCTTTATCTAAATATTTGAGGGATTCCTCACTAACATTAGGGATTTCGCGCGTAATTTCTTCTGGTCCTAACTTAGTATCACGTGATTCTGATTCATATTCTTCAATATGAATAGAGGTATAGACATCGTCTTTAACTAGACGTTCAGACATGATGATGGCATCCTCGTAGTTATAACCATCCCAAGTCATAAAGGCTACCAATGGGTTTTGACCTAAGGCCATTTCACCGTTTTCCATCGAAGATCCATCTGCTAAAATTTCATTAGCATCAACTTGATCTCCAACAACAACAATTGGACGTTGGTTGTAACATGTTCCCGCATTGGAACGTGCAAATTTAGTTAAGCGGTATTCATCAACGGAACCATCTTCTAATTGCACACGAATACGTTCAGCATCCACATAGGTTACTCGACCTGGACGTCGGCAAATCAATGCCGCACCCGAGTCGTGAGCAGCTTTATACTCAATACCTGTTCCGATAATCGGTGCTTTGGGACGAATTAAAGGAACTGCTTGACGTTGCATGTTAGCTCCCATTAAAGCACGGTTGGAGTCATCGTTTTCTAAGAAAGGAATCGATGCCGTTGCTACTGCAACCACTTGTTTTGGTGAAACATCCATAAAATCGACTGTGTTAGTTTTGACCTCTAAGTTTTGGTCTTTATAACGAGCCATAACCGTGTCATTTTCAAAAGTACCATCTTCATTTAAACGAGAGTTAGCTTGAGCAATGATGTATAAATCTTCTTCATCTGCTGATAAATACGCAATTTCTTCTGTAACGGTCTTGTTAGCCTTATCCACTTTACGATAAGGTGTTTCAATGAAACCATAACGGTTTATTTTTGCATATGAAGATAAGGAGTTAATTAATCCAATGTTTGGACCTTCTGGTGTTTCAATTGGACACATACGACCGTAGTGAGAGTAGTGAACGTCACGCACTTCATAACCAGCGCGATCACGTGTTAACCCTCCCGGTCCTAAGGCAGAAAGACGACGCTTGTGAGTCAATTCACCCAATGGATTGGTTTGATCCATAAATTGTGATAATTGAGAAGAGCCAAAGAACTCTTTAATAGCCGCTACAACTGGACGAATATTAATTAACTGTTGCGGTGTCATTGTTGAAATATCTTGTAAGGACATTCTTTCACGGACTACTCTTTCCATACGCGATAAGCCAATACGGAATTGATTTTGCAGTAATTCACCGACTGAACGAATACGACGGTTGCCCAAATGATCAATATCATCTGTTGAGCCTACTTGTTCATTTAATAATAAATAGTAGTTCATTGACGCGATAATATCTGCTGGGGTTAAGTGATGCACTCCTTCAAGATTAGCGTTACCGACAATGTTAATCACACGGTCCGAATCAAGAGGGGAGTATACTTTGACCACTTGCAAGTCAATCGGTTCACCAATCACACCATCTGGTGAAGGAGTATAAGTATAAACATTCAAACCATTATCTAAGTAAGGGATTAAACGTTCAATATCTCCTGCAGAAAGTTCAGTTCCTTCTGTGAAGAGTACTTCTCCTGTTTCTGGGTCTGCCAAAGTTTCTGCGAGTGTCATTCCTAAAAGACGGTGCTTTAAGTGGAGTTTTTTATTAATCTTATAACGTCCAACTGGCGCTAAATCATAACGTCTTGGATCAAAGAAACGAGCCGTTAATAAGTTACGTGAAGAATCTGCTGTCTTCGGCTCACCAGGACGTAGGCGTTCATAAATATCTTTCAAGGCTTCTTCAGCACGGGAGTCAGAAATGTTTTTATGGACATCTTTAGCTAAAGTGTCATTCAATAGGGTGGTTTCAGATAAGATTTCAACAATCTCGTCATCTTCGCCAAAACCAAGTGCACGAATTAAAGCTGTAATTGGCAATTTACGTGTCCGGTCAATTCTGACATAGGCAATTCCTTTAGCATCCGTTTCAAATTCTAGCCAAGCTCCTCGGTTAGGAATAACGGTTGAAGCAAAAGTATGTCTTGATTTTTTGTCTACTTTATCATGGAAGTAGACACCTGGAGAACGTACTAATTGTGAAACAATAACACGTTCTGCCCCATTAATGATGAAGGTTCCCATATCCGTCATAATTGGGAAATCGCCAAAGAATACTTCTTGTTCTTTTACTTCACCAGATTCCTTATTAACTAAGCGCAAATTAACATAGATTGGTTTAGAGTAGTTGGCATCGTGGGAACGAGCTTCCTCTACTGTATATTTAGCCTCTTGAAATGAGTAATCATGGAAATAAAGTTCTAAATTTTCTGTATGATCGACGATTGGCGAGATATCTTGGAACATGGTCTTTAATCCTTCTTCTAAAAACCATTGATAGGAATCGGTTTGGATTTCAATCAAGTTTGGTAATTCCAAAACCTCATCAATTCGTGCATAACTACGACGTTCTGCTTTTTTACCATATTTCACGATATGATGCTGACTCAAACAATTCACCCCTCTTTAATATTACGTAGCGAATGGTGATTCTTCTGGGCTTGCTTTAACTATCGACCGGCAGATTACAATGTGTTTACAAATATTATAATTTGATAACAAAATGCTTTTTGTCCTTTTTAAGGGCAAAAAAAAGACAAAAGAATTGATTTTAATCGCCTAAGCTTCCTCAATCTTTTGTTTACTCTGCCAAAATCGCCGACCGGACAATATTTCGGTGCCATTTTGAATTCAATGTTCACGCTATGCGTTATTCAATATTACACTTATTTTTTATCAAAGTCAAGACTTTCTTTCTCAGACTTTAAAAGCAAAAGACCACTCGAATTAAATTAGCAAGTGGTCTTATAAATATAAAATCTTAAATTTCTTTTTCTAATAAAACTTTCGCATTATTGGTGTTGGTTAAGCCGACAAAGAGGTCGCTTTCTTCAATAATAAAGTCTGGATTGACATTAATATCAAATCCTTCTTCAATACGAGACTTAATCGCAATCAAATTAATATCATAACGGCTTCTAAAATTTATTTCTTCAATCGTCTTCCCTATCCAATTCTTACGAGCGGTAAATTCAACAATGTGGCTCTGAGCGTCTAATTGAATTAAATCGAGTACCGAATCATTGGTCAGTTCATTACCAATCCGAATCCCCATATCTGTTTCGGGTAAAATAACGCGATCAACGCCTAATTTCAAAAGCACTTCTTTATACTCTTCTTTGCGCGTTTTTGCGATAATGGTCGGTACTTCTAACTTTTGCAAAGATAATAAGGTAGTAATCGTATTATCAAACTTTGAAGAGGAGGCAATAATTGCCATTTGTGCTTCACCAACTCCGGCTTCTTTTAATACTTCATACTTGGTAAAGTCACCTTGTACAGCTACTTCCACCTTACTAGCAATAGCTTCAACTAGCTCCATGTCGCGATCAATCACGATTACTTGCTTGTGGTTTTCCGCTAAAGTTTTGGCTAAGGATGTTCCGAATAATCCGAGACCTAAAACTGCTGTGATTTCTTTTTTCATGAAAGTTTCTCCCTTTCTATCCTATCATCAAGTTACCATGCGGGTATTTAATCTTTGATGGCTTTCTTCCCATACTCGCTGACCAAAAAATAGTTAACAACCCGATTCGACCAATAAACATCATAAAAATTAAAACGGTTTTACCAATACCAGTTAAATTAGGGGTTAAACCCATACTTAAACCAACTGTTGAAAAGCAAGAGACAACTTCTACTACTACATATTCGATGCCGAATCCTGGAGGAATTGTTTCTGTTATTAACAAGATCATGGTGACAAAGGTAATTAAGCTTAAGCCTGAAATTAAAATAAAGATGGCCTTCAAAATAGCTCCTTCAGGGATGGTACGCTTAAAGATAACCGATCCTCTACGACGAATAGCTGAAGAAGAAAAAATTAAAAGACTTGCTAAAGTAGTGGTCTTAACCCCACCCCCGGTGGATCCCGAAGAAGCGCCTAGAAACATTAAGACAATGGTTAAGAAAATACCGGCAGATGATAAAGCGGTATAGTCCACATTCGAAAAGCCAGCGGTTCGTGGTGTCACCGCTAGAAAAAGATAGTTTACAAGTCTAATAAAGAAGGGTTGGTCCTTAAACAAAGGACTAGGTTGTTCAGTTAGAGCGAATAATACTGTTCCTAAAAGGAGTAAAATAGCCGTTGTAGTCAAAACTATTTTAGTATGCCACAATAATTTACGATTGCGATAAAAGGTTAGCAAATCTCGCCAAACAATGAAACCTAATCCACCAATGATAATCAAACCCATACAAGTTAGGAGAACTAAAGGATTGTCTTGGAAACCAATCATAGAATCTCCCAACAAATCAAAACCGGCATTACAAAAGGCGGACACACTATGAAAGATGGCATAATAAGTTCCTTTTAACCAGCCAAAGCGTGGAATAAAGTCAATTCCTAATAAAGCCGCCCCAATAATCTGTACAATCAAAGAGAATTGGATGATATAGCTCAAAAGATTTCTAACTTCAGAAATATCGGAGATATTTAAAGATTCAAGTAAAACTTTATGCAGTCTTAGATTTATTTGCTTGCCCATATAGATAAAAACGGTAACCCATAAGGTCATAAATCCAAGTCCACCAATTTCAATTAAAACTAGAATAATCGTTCGTCCAAAATAATTCCAATGGTCTGTAGTGTTAACTGTTACATTTCCCGTTACACAAACAGCTGAAACAGCTGTAAACCAAGCATCAATTAGCTTCGTCCATTCACCTGATCGACTAGCTAAAGGAGTGGCTAATAGTATTCCTCCAATAAAGGAAATCACGACAAACGTCAGCACAATATAAATAGGAGCTGAAATCTGAGTAACATAATTTTTAACTTTATCGAACAAATAAACGCTTCCCCTCTAATCAATAATGACTTTTTAAAACCAATGTGTTTAATCTTGAAACAACTTGATGGATTGTAAAATCCAATAGCCTTTAGAGCGATCGATTTCACTGACATTACCAAATGTTTCTTCCATAAACTTTTTCATACTGGGTGCCCCTTGTTTTTTCTGGATAACCAGCCATAACTGTCCTTCCTCTTTTAGTGCTTGATAGGCTTGGGTCACAAATTGCTGAACAATAGTCTTACCAGCTCGAATAGGTGGATTAGTTAAAACATAATCATAAATTGGCTCGAAATTATGAGTGACAACATCTGCTTGTATAAAATCCAGATTTGTCACTCGATTCAACCGCATATTTTCCTTAGCTAATGCCAAGGCTCGCTGATTAACTTCCAAACCCAACACTTGAAGTGACTGCGATTGATCAGCAATAGCAACCGAAATTGGCCCATAACCTGAGCCTAACTCCAATAGTTGGCCGGAATTTATACTTTGATTAAGCTTTAAAAAATTTTCTATCAAGAGGCGCGAACCAAAGTCCACTCTACCTTTGGAAAAAACTCCCGCATCGGTAGAAAACTGATAACTTTGGTGAAAAAGCTGTGCTTCAATATAACGTTCATCATGACTGCTTTGTGGTTGCTGACTATAATAATGATCGGACATAAATACACCCCTTGCTTGAATCGATCTCATATATCTTAACATTATTGCTAAAAAAGTGATATAATTTAATTATTATCATGCTTAAGTAATTAAATATTTTCTATAAGAGTTAAACCATTACTAAGCTTTTTAGAAAGGAAGTTTACAGTGAAATTATTAAATAAAAAATTGTTCCTACTAATGTCAGTCTGTTTCTTACTAACTGCTTGCCAACTAAATGATTCTAAAATAGACAAACAAGAAAATCCAATCACAAATCAAAAAAGCAAGATTGAAAAAAGCGACTACATTGGAGAAGATGGTCAAGTTTCTTTTAAGGAAGACCTTATTCTTTTAAACTTAGATAAAGAAACGAAAGAAAAAGTCTATAAAGAGCTAGACAAGATTGAAAAATATGCCGATGAAGTAAGTATCGCCCCTTTAAAGATGTCTAACCTTTCTAAAATAGAAGGTCAAACTGCTTATGAAGCAGTTATCGAAGATTCTAAAAATGAAGCCAAACTAATCTATGTAGGTTTTGATTCTTGTCCATATTGTCGTGTTTTTCTACCTAAGTTAAATCAATTAGCTAAAGAAATGAACCTAAATTATCATTATTATAATGCCGATGAGCGAATGGAGGATGATAATTTCCGTGATGTTGTCGATAATTTCTTTGAAATTTCCACGGTTCCCCAACTGCTCATTGTTAAAGATGGTAAAGTAGACAGTAAATTGGAAAACTCCAATTCAATGGCTGACTTAGAAAAATTCCTTCTAAAGCTTAATTAATTAAGCTATTTAAAAATCGCCCTCATCTAAATTGAGGGCGATTTTTTAACCAATCTCTAATTTTCCATCGTTGTTTCTTCTGAGTCTTCTAAATAACTTTCCATCTCTTCACTTGATTCTTCTTCTATTTCAAGAGGAGTCATGGTCACTTCTTTTTCAGTATCAGATATAACTTCTTCAGAGAATGTAAACTCACCAGGGAAAGCCTCTTCCACAGCCATTTGAATTTCATCGATAAACTCACCGGTTAATTCATCAGCTTTAACGATATATTGATATTCTTCGCGATCTGCCTCATATTGAACTTCAAAGGTTGCTTCATCGTAAGTTAGCGCTTGGGTTTCGGTGCCTGGTCGAATACCTAAGATGATATCGAATTTATCGTCCACTTTGATCATTTCTCCAGCAACAAAAAGATCCGGATAAATCAGTAATTCCTTCTCTAAGTATTCCTCCGCTGCTTCTTCTGTTTCAAATTCACTCGAAATATAGAATAAAATGTAGCGTCCTTTTTCTTCAACAGCTTCTGCATAGGTCACTCGAACCAAAATAAAGTCTTCATCAATGATTTCTTTTTCAGCAATAAAGCGGTCTTTTGTCGCCTCATCTTCTTCAATCAATTGAATAAAATCATCCGCTTCTGACTCTTCTTTGAAGACATTAGCATTAAAAGTAATGAATTCTCCCTCAAATAAGTCAATCTCTTCTTCTACTTCCGTCTCTTCTTCCATTTCAATACTTGTTTCTGGTATCTCAATCACTTCAATATCTTCTGGTCGATTGGAAGGCTGTGGGCGACTTGGAATATAAGGTTGAGTTGGTCTAGGGTTTGGATTAGGTTGGGGCTGGCTAGCAACCGTTGTTACAGTCGTTTCTGTAGTTTGAACAGTTGTTTCTTTTGGGCTTTCAACTGTAGTGTTAGCAACAGTTGTTTCTTTCTCTTCAGACTCACCGCTACCATTGTTAGGCTTAGTTGTAGTTTCATTTTGAGGTTTACTAGGTGCAATCGTAGACTCCTGTGGTGCAGGCTGATTTCCTTCGTTTGTGGGTGGGGTTTGCTCAGTGTCCGGCTTATTTTCAGTGTCATCCTGAGCAAAAATTGTCCCCACGCATCCAAACGTTAAAACGGTAACTACTAAAAGATTAATAAGTTTATTCTTCATTCTATTTTCTTCCTTTCTTATTTAGCGACGGAAACCTAAAACAATTAAGACAATTCCTAAAAGGAATAAAACAACTGCAACTCCTATAGTTACAATAGAAACATTATCTTCAGAAATCCCTAGGTTCATTAACTTTTCCTTTAAGTTTATCTGTGTTAAATAGTCATCAACTTTGGTGTTGAATTGAGAAAATAGATTTCCTGCCATGTTTGAGCCGTTATCATCACTTTCTACACTCGCTTGCCGCTCAGATAAAGGTAGTTGGCGAAGTGTCACTAACGTTTTGCCATTTTCTTCTACACTTTCAAAACTGAATTCACCAGGAAAACGTTCTTCAATGGCTTGACGATAAGGGTCATCACCATTTGATTCTAATTCATACTGATAAGGCTCTCTTTGATCATAGTATTCAATTTCTTGCTTAGCTGTATCTATACCAAAGCCATCTGCGTTGGCATTAACTTTCAAAGGAAAAGCCAGATCATATCCATCACCTTGTGATGCCAATTCACCTTTTTCAAACAAATCAGGATAATATAATAGATGTTTATCTAAGACTTCTTGGGCTTGACTTTGATCGGCAATATTGACTGGAAAATATAAAACAATCAGTTGACCATCTTCTTTAGCACTGTCACGATAATTAGCTGAAAGTAAAAAGCGACTCTCTTCAGAGACATCCTCTAAAATTATCTGATCATTCAGACTTGCATCATTCTTTACATAATTGGCAAAGTTATCTAGTGATTCTTGATTTTCAAACTCATTAAGGGGATAAATAACAATATCCGTTTCAAACAAACCTTGTTCCATTGCTTTATTAGATGCTCTTTCCTCATTCTCACCAACGGATGATTCGTCATCAGAGTTTGTAGATTTCTCTACTTTCTTTAAGTCTGACGGAAGGGCAGGTCGTGGAATGAAAGGATCAGAAGTTGCTTCTACCATCAAGTTAGAACAAGTATAAAGACTGAACAGGAACCCTATTAACAAACAATAAAAAAAACTCTTTTTCTTTTGCATAAACCGAACTCCTCTAAATTTGTTAGCTACATTATAACAGTCTTATACCTTTTTTAATAATGGAAACTTTGAATTTATAAAAAAAGAGACCTTAACAAAGTCCCAAACAATCAGTCCCAATAATCCGAATGCAAGGTAGTTTCATAAAGGGGTCATAAGCAAGTTTTTGCCTATACTATTCAAACAGCTTGCAATCGCAAGGGGGTGGATATTAGCTTATAGTGTCTACTCTAGAAATACCCACTATACGCAAGTATTTCGATTACTATTTAAAAAGATTACTCTTTTTAATCCCACTCATCTCATTGCAGAGGCGAGCTATAAAACGGCCACCATCGTTCAATTTCTTTTAAACCAATCCACCATACCAGTTTTTCCTTATACGCGACCAAGAAGTAAACCCGAGCATAGAGAGTGTATCTATGATGAATACTATGACTGTTATTTAGATGAAAAAATGGGGTCTATCATTCTACGACCACTAATCAAAAAGGCTATCGAGAGTACAAAGCCTCTCGTCAAGATCAGGAGAACAATCAAAATAAATGTGTAATTAGCCGACATGTGTGGCAAAAAGCCCTTGAAAGGTGTGAGGATATCAGGTATTCAGAGGGTATGCGTGCTCTTTATAAAGAATCCAAAGAGTCCGCTGACAGAATATTCGGCACTGCTAAAGAACATCATGGCTTTCGATAGACGCATTTTATTGGAAAAAGCTTGATGGAATTTAAAGCAGGGCTCACTTTTACTTGTTTAAACATGAAGAAATTGGCAAATATACTAGAGATGAAGAGCTAGAAAGGCTTCGGTTTTTTATTTTACAGGAAACTTTTAAGACAAATAAAGACAAACCCTTCCTTGAGAGTTACTCAAATAGGGTTTGTCTTCAATCTGAGAGCAAAATTATCTTGCTCTTTTAAATAGCTGCTATTAAATTAACTATGCTTCTTCACGTTTCTTAGCAACTAAGCCTAATCCTGCTAATACAGATAATGCTGCTGCACCATAAATTGCGAAGGTTGAACCTTCACCAGTTTGTGGTAATTCAGATTTTTCTTTTTTATTTTCTACTGGCTTTGGATTTTTTGGTTTTTCATCTGCAGGTTTTTCATCTGCAGGTTTTTCATCTGCAGGTTTTTCAGTTACCATAAATGTCATAGTTTCTTCATCATATGACCATACTAACTCACCTAAACCAAAGCGAGCAACATAGTCATGGAAGTATTTTTCAGCTTCTTTCATAGATGCAGCTTCATATTCAGATGTAATGTTAGTATCAGATGTTTTTAGAACTAATTTAAATGTATATAATTTAGGTGCTTTTTCATCTGTTGCCATGAATGTCATTGTATCAAAATCATATGACCATT